>JBFLWP010000010.1 GCA_040757595.1 Nitrospirota bacterium
TTCCGGGCCCGAAGGTGTTCGAGACCCAGATCCACGGGAAGCGGTTCGAGATGTACAACGACACCGTGCTGGGGTTCAACAAGTCGGGCAAGGAGGTCGTGCGGCAGCAGGTGGAGGAGCCGATCTATATCCGCCCTGCGGAGCGGGTCAATTGGCTCTGAGCCGAGGGGAGAAGGGGGGAGGGGCTCCGCCCCTCCCCCCAACCCACTGGCGTATCTCTACCAGTGCACACGTCATTTTGGCGCGTCGGGCTCGTGAACTGGCGGTAAAGCCACGATCCACGCGAAAGGAGGGGCGGTAATCGCGCTGCCTGATACCGCTTCGCGTGAGACGCAGGGGGCAGGGGACCTGAAAGGGTTTTCCCTGCCCTTTGTTTTGGCGAAGGCTTTTCCTGAACTGGAAACGGGATACAGAGGCGCGCATGGATCTTCGGGATCGCCGCAGACGGCCGAGCGCGAGACAGATCGTGGTCAGTGTTTTGATCGTCGGTTTGGGCTTCTTTGGGGCCCAAGTCCTGAGGCAGATGGACCAGGACCTCCGGATTCTCTACACGGAATATACGCTGGCCGCCGCGGACCTGACGCACGCGCTGACCGAGGTGATCCGCTACCGGAACACGATCCTGCGGGCCATCGAGGCACCCACCAAGTCTGACTACTATCGAATCACGGCCGCGTTGCCTGAATTGAGGGCCAGGATTCGCCGATCGGTGGATCGGTTTGCCCAGGCCGGCACGCACGTGTCGAAAAGCGGCCGCAGCGAAGCCGAGGATGTGCGGCTCGTGCGGGATCGGCTTGAGGAGTACTTCACGTCGGCTGACGTCACCATCGCGTTGATGAACAGTATCTGGACCGCTCCGACGCCCGAAAAGGCGGCGGAGGCAAGGGCCAGGGCGGAGGCACATGCGGCGGCCGACGCAGGGGCCAAGTTGGTGCAAGTGACCCTGGCGGTAGAACGTCTCCTGGACACGGTGGCCGAGGTGGGCAAGGAGTTACGCGATCAGGCTGCATCCGTCGTCAGACTGGCCAGTTTGGTCCTGATTCTCGGGGGGCTGGCGATCGCTTGGATTAACCTTTTCAGTGGATGGACCCCCACGGCCCGGAGCGGGCAACCAAATCTGGACTTCGACCGGAATCGGCCCGTGCGCGAGCGAAGCCTAGCGCATGGCCAACCTGATAGCGGCCACGAGCCCGATGTAGAGGGTCAGGGCGCAGGCCATGGTTAACCAAAAGCCCAGCCGGTTCAACATGAAGATGATGAAGCCGACGTAAACGATCCAGGCTGGCGCCAGCCAGAGGAGGTGCTTGGCGTAGGTGAGGGTGTGGGCGGTGCCGCCGTTCAGATAGATCAGCACGAACGTGACGCCGGTGATGGCCGGGAAGGTGCTCACGAAGGCCGCGAGGAATCCCTTGCCCTGGGCTCCCAGGTATGTGGAGACGCTCACCAGGGCTCCGCCGATCACGAAGTACATCGCCCATTGCGCGAGGCCCGGCAGGGGGTCTCCGGATTTCATCAGTTCGCTCATACACTCTCCGCTTCGAAGGTCGCCCTCAACCATCGGTTCCCGCGAAGGCCTCCATGGCCTCCCGGACGATCGCTTTACCCTGCCCCGTGTAGCGGGGTGAGAAGTGGAAGACGACCAGGTGGCGGGCCCCCGCCTTTCTCGCCAACAAGCCGGCCTGCCGCGCAGTCAAATGGTACCGCTCCCTGGCCTTGTCCGCGTCCCGCTCCAGGTAGGGGGCTTCGCAATAGAAGACGTCCGCGTCCCGAGCCAGCTCTACGATCTTGGCCTCGTTCTGTTCGTCATAGCGCACGTCAACCACATAGGCCAGCTTCTGCCCCCTGGTGATCGTCACAAACTGCTCGCGAATCTCGCCCAGGACGAACTCCCGCTCCTCCCGCCGGTGCTCGAAATAGAGGGTCGCCGTGAAGCGAAAGCGGTCCGGCTTGCCCTGCCACAGGTGCTGCTTCACCTCCTTCAGCCAGGAGCCGACCGGCAGGCCGGCTGCGTGGAGCCGCTCCTTGTTGACGTTGATGTGGAACTGCTCCTGCAAGGCGTAGCCGAAGGAATGGATTCGGTGGTTCAGCGGGGCGGCCCGGACGGTGAACATCGGGTCTTCGAGCACGGCGAAGGGGATGTCGGCGCCGGCCTGCTGTCGGGATTCGACAACGGGATCGCTGGGCTTGAACCCGTCGCTGGCCCGGAAGACGGTCAGGCGCGTCTCGCCGGGATGGAATTCCCGGACCTCCAGGGTGAGCGGATAGCCGTCCACCAGGTTCCAGGTGTAGCCCCCCAGCTTGCCGGTGACGTTGGCGATCAGGCCGGGCGGACCATAGAGTCTCAACGTCTTGCCCCGGCCCAGGGCGACTCGCAGGATCCGGTCGAACCCGATGAAGTGGTCCATGTGCATGTGGGAGACGAAAACATCTCCCGCCCGCAGCAGTCTAGTGGGGCCCAGGGGGCCGTTGTCGCCCAGGTCGAACAACAGGGCGCGCCTGGCCCACTTGATCTCCACGTACAGGCCTGGGTCGCCGAAGGGATCGTTGACCAGGTAGCTGGAAAAGGACGGGGTCATGGCGGAATTGGCGAGTTGTCCATTGACTCATTGAAGCATGGTTCCATCGGGCGGGGCAACGGTTCAATCGTCAAGGATCAATCGCCAATTCCTACGAGAGGACCACTTTGAGGGTCGCATACATGACGGTGACCTCCACCGCGTGGGCCGCGATCGTGGCCCACAGGTTGCCAAGGCGCAGCCGGATCACCCCCCAGACCAGCCCGTCCCAGACGGCGATCCAGTGCAGATGCGTGAAGGTGGCGACCATGAAGGGATCGAAGGAGAAGGCCAGGGCGGAGCCGGCGACCGCCAGGACCGGCCCGACCCTCCCCGGGAATGCCGACCGGAAGAGGGCCGTGAGCCGTCCCAGCAGGAAGCCGCGGAAGTTCACTTCGACCAAGGCCGCGATCGCGACGATGAGCCAGGGCAGCATGACCGCCGTCGGCATGCGGGCGTGCGGGGTCTCGCGGAGGAACTGGATGTCGCCCCCGAGTGCAGGAACGAGCCAGAGGATGACCGACACGTTGATCGGGCCCAGCACCAGTCCGGTGGCCAGCCCCCAGCGCATCCCTTCGGGGAATCGGGAAGGGGCCAGCCCGAGGCGAGCGACGACGTCGGTGTTCCTGATGGCCCAGGCGGCCAGTCCGGCGTAGGCCAGGATCTGGGGTATGAACTGGGCGGCCGGCCGCTGTTGCAGGTGGCCGGGCAGGAGGTAGTAGAGGAGGGTAGCCAGGATCGGAAACAACGCGAGGCCGGCCCATCGCTCCCGCTCCGACTCGACCGGCAGGGAAGACGGACCGGCCATCGCCTCGCGCCTCAGCCCTATTGCAGCACGATGCTGTAGCGGTCGAGAGTGGTCGCTTTCGTGCGCGCGAGATTAGACAGGGACTTGTTATAGTCCACGACGGCCCGCAGTTCGTTCCCCCTGGCGGTGGCAAGGTCGCGCTGGAAGTCCAGCACGAACCGGGTCGTGCTGAGCCCGACGTTCAACCGCTCCTGCTCGGCCTGGAGTTGTTTCTCCGCCATGATCCGGGCGGACCTCGTCGTCTCGATCCGTTTGAAGTCGGTCTGGACGCGGCGCACGGCCTCCCGGACGCTCACGACCACCTGCTGCCGGACGCTGGTCAGGGAAGCCTTGGCGTTGCGCGCTTCGAGCTGGCGCTTGTTGTACTGGCTCCAGGCGGAACGATTCCCCAGCGGGTAGCTGAAGACCAGCCCCGCCCCGTAGTTGTAGAAGTCGCCGCCGAAGTTCCGCCCCAGCATGTCGGCCGTTTCTTTTCCGAGCCCGGCCAGGCCGCTGGTCCCCTGGAAGGAGAGGTTGGGCAAAAGCTGGTTCTTGGCGAACTTCACGTTGAGGTCGCTGGTCTCGATGTTCTTGCTGGCCTGCAGGACTTCGGGCCGCCGCTCGAGTGCGATGTCGAGGGCCTCTTCCAGGCTGATCGGCTCCAGCGTCCTGACCGGCTGGTCAATGGGCACCAGGTGCAGGTCCTTGCGCAGTTCCTCGTCGGACGGGTTCAGCAGCCGCCGCAGTTGGTCCTCCTGGTCGTGGATGGCTTTCTCGGCGATCAGAACCTGCTCGATGCGCGAGGCGACGGCGGCCTCGGCCTGCAACACGTCCACGATCGCCATGACGCCGGCCTTGGCCTTGGCCCGGTTGCTGGCCAGCAGCTCCTCGGCGGCCTTCAGGGCGGCTTGGGCCACCTTGAGGTTCTCGTTCACGAAGACCAGCTCCCAGAAGTTCTGCTCGACCGTGGAGATCACCGTCAGCACCCGGTCCAGGAAGACGTTCTCTTCGACCTTGGCGTTGTTTTGCGCGATGTGGATGAAGGTCTTGTTGATGTCCGTGCCGAAGTTGCGCAGCAGCGGCTGCGTCAGCGTGAAGGCCAGGCCGGACTGGTAGCCGGGGTTGAACAGGAACTGGGTCGGCCCGGCCACGAACGTACGCGAGGGATTGAAGTTCAGGTCGTAGTTGGCGCCGGTCAGCAGGTTCTGTGTGAGGTCCACGGTCATGCTGGCCTGGTTCTGGTCGAAGCTCTGCAGCTTCGTCAGGTCCGCGCCGGTCAAGCCGAAAACCGGGCGGTTCAAGGGGGCCACCTGCCGGTTATACTGGCCGTTGAGGCTCAAGGTCGGATCGAACTTGGCCTGCTCGAAGATGATGTCGGTGAGCCGGCTCTCCTTGGTCTGTCGGCTGATCGTGATGTCCAGGTTGTATTGCAGCGCCCGCAGCACCGCGTCGTTGATGGAGATGGCCTCGCGGGTCACTGCCGGCTCCGATGGCGTGGCGCTCCACGCACCGGCGGACGGGAGGGTGAGCCAGAGCAGCGCGGCAGCCGAGGTCAACAGCATTCTGTGGACGTGCTGGGTGAAGGCTGGCATGGGAATCCCCCTTGCTATGATCCAGGAATGGGAGCATACTATAAACGTTTTCCGGCACAAGGGAAATAGGACGTCGGTACAGGCGTCGGGGGTTTCTGATCGGGAGCAAAAAGCCATGAAGAAACCGGTCCTGTTCGCCGTTGCGGCTCTCCTGCTCATGGCTGCTGCGATGCCGGCTTGGGCCCAGTCTGTCTCAGGCGTGCGTGGCCTGAACGGGGGAGTGGCGCAGATGTTCGACCTCCCCGGGCCAGGCAGTCTCTATACAGACAGTCAAGGGACCCAGGGTTACATGTACACCCCCGGGCCCAGCGTCGAAACGTTCAATTTCCGGATCCCCAACGGGCCGGCTTGGAGCGGGGCGATGATGACCATGGGTCCGCAGTTGTCCGTCGGCTTGATTAGTGGAGCCAACCAGGGATTCTTTTCCTCGACGACGGGAACGACGTCCCTGTCCAGGTTTGCGACCGTCTTCCCTCCCCCTCCCAGGGAACTTCCCCCGCTCTCCCCGATCCAATCCGGAATCTTGGAAGACATCCCGTAACGATTCCAACGCGGAAGTATGAACGCTGAAGGATGAAGGGAGGAGCCCAGCCTTCGAGGTTCGTCAGTCGGCGTTTGCCAAGAGCCAGGCGAGGGCCAGGACGTAGCGCGCCGCCGTCTGCAGAATCTCCGGCTTGACCGTCTCAGCCGTGTCGCTCGGCTGATGAAAGTGAGGGTGCGGACCGCCGCTCACGACGGTCACGGTCGGAACGCCTGCCTCCTTGAACGGGACGTGGTCGCCTCCAGGAAAGAATCCGAAGAGGTCCAGCCGGTCCGAAAGGCCGGCCATCTGGCCGGCCTGTGTCGCCGTCTCCTTGGCCAGGCCCGTCACTCCCACCGTCAGCCGGCCGTTGCCGATGCCCGCATGGTCCACGTTGATCATGGCGATGGTGCCGGCGAGGGGCCGGGCCGGCCGGGCGACGTAGAGTCGTGATCCGAGCAGCCCCTGCTCCTCCCCGCTGAACGACACGAACAGGACCGAACGTTTCGGCTTCAGATCGCGAAAGGCCCGTGCCACCTCGAGCAACACGGAAGTTCCCGAGGCGTTGTCGTCCGCTCCGGGGAACAGCACGCCTCCCTGCCGGCCAAAATGATCCCGGTGCGCGCCGACGATGATGGTGTCTTGCGAGCACACGGGGTCCTGGCCGGGCTTGAGGGCCAGGAAGTTGTAGAGGATGCCCTGGACCGGGGAGGCGTCCCACGCCAGACGGGCCAGGACGCCGGTCGGCCCAGATTGGGGCACGCGCGAGCGGTTCAATTGCTCCTGTCGGTTGCGCAACGGACTGGTCCGTCCGGAGAAGAACCGCTCGGCCAGGGCGGGAGTCAGCCACGCTCCGGGCAGTGGGCGCTCGCCGTCCAGGCCGGTGTAGGAGCCCATCGGCGCGGTGCTCATGCCGCGTCGGGCTTCGTACGCGTTCATGATCGGCCCGGTGACCAGCAGGAAGGCGACGGCGCCTTTCTCCCTGGCTGTGCGCTCCTTGTCCGCGTTGGAGACCGGGGCGGGATACCAGTCCGGCTTTCCCCGGAGGAACAGCACGATCCGGTTGCGCACGTCCTGCCCCTCGTACTCGTCGAACCCCCTGGCCGGGTCGGAAATGCCGTACCCGAGGAATACGACGGGGGCCGTGACGCTGACCGATGGGGAGTCGAAGATCGGGAGGTAGTCCGCCACCGGTCTGGCCGTGACGCGCTCGGGTCCCACGAAGAGCTGGAGGAGAGGGGGCTCGGCGATCTGCATCACCGTGACCGGCTCGGCCATGGCCCATCCCTGGGCGGCGGGCCGGGCGGACATGAGCTGGGCAAGCTGCAGTCCCAGCGCCTGGAACCGCTCCGCCACGAAGATCCCCGACCGAAGGTCGTCGGTCGTCCCGGTCTGGCGTCCGTTGAATTCGGGGCTGCTCAGCCGCTGCACGTCCGCCAGCATCCGTGCGCCGGACACCTCGTCCAGCGCGCGAGCCAGGCCGTCCGGCTCTCCCGCCTGGCTGCCCGATCCGAGGGCCGAAAAAAGGACGAGGGCGGTTCCACAGAAAATGAGCAGGGCTCGTCTCATGGTCCTTCTGTTTGTCGTACTTCGTCGAGGCGGCAGGGTATCATGCCGCCGATCAGGTGCCAAGGTGGATGGGTGCCGGCCATACTTGCGCGACGGCTCGTGATCTGCTATCTGAGTTACGATGAGTGACGACGGCCTCTATCCCGGTGTCTATAAGAGATTCTTCGAGCGCCGTGACCAGGCCAAGGGCTACGACTTCCAGCATGCCCCCCAGGGTAGCGCGGAGCCGCCCGTCGTCACCTTCGGCGAGAAGCTGCGCTGGTGGACCTGGGATCGCTGGAAGCGGATGAAAAAAATCCGGGCAGAGCGGGATCGGTGTCAGATGGAGATCATTCAACTGTCTCAGCGCTCACCACACAACAAGTAGGCCGGTCTTCAATCCTTCAGCGAGATCAGCCCCCTGAGCCTGAAGTTGAACTCGATGTTCAGGATCTGGTTCCACACCGGGCCGGTGAGAGAGGCGAGTCTGGCCCTCGTGCTGTCCTCCGGCGTGACCACCTTGCCATAGAGGAAGAACCAGTTCACGATCGGGTCGCCCGAATACTTCGGCACGATCCAGTAGCGGCGGTCCTGCAGGACGGTCTTCATCCCTTCGAAGGAAAAGGCGACCCATTCATAGCGGTTGGGCGGGGTGCGAATCTGGGCGGTCCTGACCGGCCGGCTCTTCGCCACCAGCTTGCTGGGCCCGTCGCCGCCGTCCTCATAGACCTCGACCCACAACTCGCCGGTCTCGCCGCCGAACCGGTGCAGGGCGAGCGAGAAATCCTTCAGCAGCACCGGCCGGTCCGGCTCCAGGGCCTGGGCATAGACCATGTCGCCGGTGATGTACTCCGCCGTTTCCACCATGTAGTTCCCTTCGAGGGAAAACTGGCCTCCGCCTTCCGCCTTCACCGGCTCGAACAGCCGGAGTTCGTGCGGGAACTCCAGATTCCCGAAGACCACCGGGAAGTCGAAGTCTTCCAGTTTGAGCGGGGCCTTCGGAACCGGGGGGAGCGGAGGCGGTGCCACGGCCGGCGGCGCCGGCACGGGAGGCGCGGGCACCGGCCGAGCGGCCGACTGCAAGGCGGCCGCGTAGAGCAGCTTCTGGGGCACGTTTTCCACCCGCTGGGCCTTGACCACGTCCTGGTCTTGGGAGAAGTCCGCCTCTACGCGCATGTCCAGAATCTTGGGCTCGACGTTGCCACGGCTGCGCCAGGACATGAGCCCATCCGTGTGGACCGCCTTGTTGTCCGGACCGACTTCCATCCGGATAAACCGGGTGGAGACGAACAGGTGATAGGCCTGGCTGTCGTACATCAGCCAGCCTTGGTCCGGATAATATATCTCCAGCCAGGCATGACGGCCGGCCGCCCAGCGGCTGGTCCAGCGACGGCGGCCATTGTCCTCGTCCACCTCCCAGGGCTTCTCCAACGTCCGGCCCCTTACCATCCTGGCGGGGATGCCCGCAGCGCGCAGGAGGGCGGCGGCCAGGTGGGTGTAGTTCTGGCAGTTTCCCTTGCCCTCCCGTTTCGTGTAGATCGCGTCATAGCCGGACGGGTCCAGTTGGTAGTGGAGGTGGTCCACCACCCAATGGAGAATCTTGGCGACCGCCTCATGCTCCGTCGCCGCTCCCTTCGCCAAATCGGCCGCCAGGGTTTTGATCTCCTGATCGTCCGACTGGACCTGGGCCGAAGGTTTGAGATACGGGGCGACGTCGGAGGGAATCGAGGAAGGTGCGAGGGGATAGGGGGCCGCCATGAACACCGGCGCGAACTCCACCGAGGCCTTGATGTCGTATTCGCTGACGACTTGGACCTCGCCGGCCGGTGCCTGCCAGGTCAGCTTGAGGATGCGGTTGCCGTAGGGATCGGTCTGTTCCTGCACGGAGGACGGCTTGGGCCTGGCCTGGTACCGGTAATTCGAGACCACCTGTTTGGACGTCTTCGTCGTCACGTTGGGCGGCGGGACCAGGTTGTAGGAGAACTGGTCAATCCCGCCCTGCCCGCTCGGCATCCCTATGACCGCCGTGTCCTTCACGTGAAAATTGGACGACAGCGCTCCATCAAGAACCAGCGTCCTCGTATGGGCGGGACTCAACCAGATGGTGCAGAGCAGCGCGAGAGTCAGGGCCAGCCGGATCACCATGCAAGTCCTCCGCGAGACGCAGGAGGCGACCCTAGACGGAAAGCGGATGGATGTCTGGCCAGAGGCCGTGTATCGAAGATCGCGAGCAACGTGTTAGCTCCGGTGAAACCAGAAGGCCCGGAAGCGGTAGTTGCAGGAGCGGCACTCGAAGGGGTAGATGAAAAACATCGAGTAGAAGCGGTCGCCGGAGCGCCGCTCGACTCGTACCCCGTCACGACATTGACAAATCGGGCACCGCGTCGTCAACAGGGAATGTAGGCGCGTCAGCATGCGTAGTCTCTTTTATTCCAATCGAAGCCATTTGACAAGGATAATCGGCCAATGACGACAAGGTCCTCGGTAACTCGGACGAGTGGATTTTCCCCCTTTCTCCGCGCTACACTCGCGGGGTTCGTCGGACTGAGGGGAAGATGCCTCGCCGATCCGCCGATGACCGTCCGATCGTTCGCGTCCTTCTGCCCCCGCTCGGCATCCCCGCAAGGCCATTCGGACGTGCTGGTCATGGCGGCCCAGGCGCCGGGGTGAAGCAGTTTATTATGGGCCCCAGGCGGACACGGTGCTCGTGCCGGGGATGACGCCGGTCGTGCTCGGCGGCGCGGACCAGGTTGCCCGGTTGCGGACCGCGGCGGCCGCGCCGCAGGCGGAGGGGCAGTCCATGCGCCGGCTGGCCTCTAGCAGGCTGTTGAAAAACCGTTTTGCTACCTCGGCACACAGCGCGGCGCGAGGTCGCAGACGCAATCAGAGGAAACCACAGGATGTTCAAAAAGGCCGTCCAGCGAGGCCGCAGCCAGCGAGGAGGCGAGGCGTACTCTTTTCGGTACGTTGAGCCTCTGAGCGCCGCGAGAACAAAGCTGGCGGACTTTTTCAACATCCTGCTAGAACCGCCCCGCTGTGTCCGTAGGGCTTGTGGTAAGATTCGGGCCCGGCCTGGGAGAGACCGCCAGGGAAGCTGCGAAAGGGGAGAGGGATCGTGAAGGAATGTTCGGTGCGTAACCGGGTTCGTTTGCCGCGTTTTTCCACTCCGGCCGTGTTCCTGCTGGCGGCGATCGGGTTGATCGTGGGGAGCCGCCACGCGCTCGCCGGAGAGGAGAAGGGGGCGCGGGCTTATAACGAGAAGGCCCAGGCCGAGTTGGACCTGCGGCACCTGTGGAATTTCGACAAGGACAAGCCTGGCGGCCCGCCGGCCGGATTCATAGCCTTGACGGTCGGGGCCGGCCAAGCGGGAGGTTGGACCGTGGAGGCCGATCCCCTGGCTCCCTCGGCGCCGAACCGGCTCAGCCAGACGGTCCTCTGTCCGGGCGGCTGCTACCAACTCCTCCTGGCTGAGGGGGTGACCTACGACTACGTTGATCTGACCGTCCGCCTCCGTGTCGTTTCCGGCACGCCGGCAACGACCGGGGCGACCGGCGGGGCGGTCTTCCGGGTGAAGGACGAGCGCAACTTCCACGCCGCTCTGGTGGACTTGGCGGCCCAAAGCCTGGAGGTCATCCGGGTGGTGGACGGACAGGCCACGGTGCTCGCGCACGAGCCGGTCAAGCTTCGGCCCGGCGCCTGGCATCCGTTGCGGGTGCTCCACGAGACGATCCTGAGCAAGGACCTGATGGAAATCTCCTTTGACGGGAAGATCGTCTTTTCCACTTGGGATCAAGAACGGTACGGGGGGCGGATCGGACTGGCTACGAGGGGAGACGCGGCGATCGGGTTCGACAACTTCCACGTGATCCGGCTCTACTCGCAAAAGCCCCTCTCGCCTCCGGCGGCCTATTGAGAGGGCGAACGTCGTGCTTCTCGACGCCGATCGGCTCTGCCTGCGACGGGCAGGCGCGACCGTGGTCATCGTGACCGTGGTCGGGCTGCTCGCCGGCGGGTGCCGGTCCGACAGGGTGACTCCATCCGGCTTCCTCGGGGACTACTCGGGCATGGAGCCGCTGCCCGAAGACCCCTCCATTCTCTACGCGGAAAAGCCGAACGTAGACTGGAAGGTGTACAAGAAGCTCCAGTTCGATCCGGTCACGGTCTCCTATGCGCCCGATGCCAGGAACCGCCAGATTGATCCGGCCGAGCTGAAGAAGCTGACCGACTATGCCGTGAACGCCGCAAGAGAGGCGGTGCAGGATGCTTACCCGGTGGTGCAGGAGCCGGGCCCCGACGTGCTGCTGGTGCGGGCTGCCCTGACCGACGTGATCCCGGCCAGCCCGCTGGTGAACCTGGCCACGACGGCGGCCCTCTTCGTGCCATTGGACATGGGGGGAGCCGCGATCGAGGTGGAATTCGTGGACTCCCGATCAGGGGAGCGGCTGGCGGCCCTGGTGGATCGCCGGATCGGGTTCCCCCTCCATCCGGGTGATTTCGTCCAGGGGTTTACGAAATGGGGCCATGCCAAGCGGGCCTTCGACCAGTGGGCGAGGCTGCTGCGGGAGGGTCTGGACGAAGCCCACGGGAAGAAGCCTCAATAGGCCCGCCGGTCGGCCCGCTCGGCCCAGGCGGTGAAGAGCGCCAGGCTCTCCTCCCGGAGCAGGCCCCCTCTGATCTCGATCTGACTCGCACCCAGTTGCCGCATCTGCTCGCTCGCGATGGCCAGCTCGTTGAACCCGCTCCGCCGGGCGTCCTCGATCCCGGCGCCGTACACGATCCTCGCGATGCGGGCCCAGTGGCAGGCGCTGAAACACATGGGACAGGGCTCGCAGGTCGAGTAGATCGCGCAGCCGGTCAGGTCCACGGTCTTGAGCTTCGCGCAGGCCTCCCGGATCGCCAGCACTTCCGCGTGGGCCGTGATGTCGGTCCGTTCCCACACGCCGTTGTGGGCGAGGCAGACGACCCGGCCGTCCTTGACGAGGCAGGCGCCAAAGGGCGTCTGCCCCTTTGTGATCCCCTCCAGGGCGGTCCGGATCGCGAGCCTCATATAATCTTCGTCCGTCACTCCTCCCTCCTTCCGGCCCGGCTTTCCCGGCCTTGGGCCGGGTTCGACGCTATTCTAGCTTAGACGGGAACGAATCACGATGGCGTCGGAAATTTCCCATGCGGTCGTCGCGCTGGCGATCGGCAAGGCCATTGGCAAGTCCATTGGGTGGAGGGCCGTGCCGGCCCGCTTCTGGTGGCTGTCGGTCATCTGCTCGGTATTGCCGGACGTGGACGTCCTCGGTTTCGCCCTCGGCATCGAATATGGGGATCTGCTGGGCCATCGCGGCTTGACCCATTCCCTCTGCTTCGCCCTGGTTGTGAGCCTGGCCGTCGTCCGGATGCAATTCCCGGAGGCGGCCTTGGGCTCGCAATCCTGGTGGAGGCTGATCGCGCACTTCTTTCTCGTCACGGCGTCGCACGGCTTCCTGGACGCCATGACCAACGGCGGGCTCGGGGTGGCCTTCTTCTCGCCCTTCGACAACAGCCGGTACTTTCTGCCCTGGCGGCCGGTGGAGGTCTCGCCGATCGGGTTGGCCGGGTTCTTCACGCCCCACGGCGCGCAAGTGCTGGCCAGCGAGCTGATGTGGATCTGGATTCCGGTCGGCTTGGCGGCTCTCGCGGTTGGGACCTATAGGAGGCTGGCATCCGGGCGGTTTCCATGACCGTCCCGGAATCAAGCCCGGAGAGGGGGCGGCGCGGCGGTGCCGGGAGAACCGGTGTGGTAAGATGCCGCCTGAGAGACGCCATGCCGGCGACGAATCGGTTCAAGCTGGAAGCTCCGTTTGCGCCCTGCGGGGATCAGGGCCAGGCCATCGAGAAGCTGACGTCCGGGGTGCAGGCCGGCAAACAGCACCAGGTCCTGCTGGGCGTCACCGGCTCCGGCAAGACCTTCACGATGGCCAACCTGATCGAGCGGGCGCAGAAGCCGACGCTCGTGCTGGTCCACAACAAGACCCTGGCGGGCCAGCTCTACCAGGAGTTCAGGGCCTTCTTCCCGCACAACGCGGTCGAATACTTCGTCAGCTACTACGACTACTACCAGCCGGAAGCCTACATCCCCCAGACCGACACCTACATCGCCAAGGACGCTTCGATCAACGACGCGATCGACCAGATGCGCCACTCCGCCACCCGGTCGCTGCTGGAGCGGAACGACGTCGTGATCGTGTCCTCGGTTTCCTGCATCTACGGCCTGGGCTCCCCGGAGGTCTACCACGACATGCTGCTCTATCTGGAAGAAGGGATGGAAATCCGGCGCGAGCAGATCCTGGCCAAGCTGGTGGAGATCCAGTACGCTCGGAACGACACGGACTTCCACCGGGGCACGTTCCGGGCCCGCGGGGACGTGGTCGAGATCTTTCCGGCCTCCTCCGACGCCAACTCGGTGCGGATCGAGCTGTTCGGGGACGTGGTGGACGCGATCCACGAGATTGATCCGCTCACAGGCAAGTCCCTGGCCCGGCTTCCCAAGGTGCCGATCTATCCGAACACCCACTACCTGATCGCCCCGGACCGGTACGAACGGGCGCTGAACGGGATCGAAGGAGAGCTGGACGAGCGCATCGCCTTCTTCAAGCAGCAGGGCAAGCTCCTGGAGGCGCAGCGGATCGAGCAGCGGACCAAGTTCGACCTCGAAATGATCCGGGCGATGGGCTATTGCCACGGGATCGAGAACTACTCCCGCCACCTCAGCGGCCGGGCGCCGGGCGAACCGCCGCCCACGCTGCTCGACTATTTCCCCAAGGATTTTCTGCTGATTGTGGACGAGTCCCACGCGACGATCCCCCAGGTGCAGGGGATGTACGAGGGCGACCATTCGCGCAAGAAGAGCCTGGTGGAGTACGGGTTCCGCCTGCCGTCGGCCTTCGACAACCGGCCGCTGACCTTCGCGGAGTTCGAGCGCACGATCAACCAGGTGGTCTACGTCTCGGCGACGCCGGGCTCCTATGAGCTGGAGCACGCCGGCTCGGCGGTCGTCGAGCAGATCATCCGGCCCACCGGGCTGATGGACCCGGAGATCGAGGTCCGGCCGGCAAGGGGGCAGGTGGACGACCTGCTCGCGGAGGCCCGGGCGGAGGCGGCGCGAGGGAGCCGGGTGCTCGTGACGACCTTGACCAAGCGGATGGCGGAGGACCTGACCGAGTACTTCCACGACCTGGGTGTGAAGGTCCGTTACCTCCATTCCGACATCAAGACGCTGGAGCGGGCCGAGATCGTGCGGGACCTGCGGCGCGGCGTCTTCGACGTGCTGGTGGGGATCAACCTCCTGCGAGAAGGGCTGGATCTTCCGGAGGTCTGCCTCGTGGCGATCCTGGACGCGGACAAGGAAGGCTACCTGCGCTCCCACCGGTCGCTGATCCAGACGGCGGGGCGCGCGGCGCGCAACAGCCGGGGCCGGGTGATCCTCTACGGCGACACGGTCACCGACTCCATGCGGCTGGCCATTGACGAGACGGCGCGGCGGCGGCGCATTCAGGCCGATTACAACAGGGCCCACGGCATCACGCCGGCCAGCGTGAAGAAGGGGATTCCAGAGCTGGAGTACAAGATGGCCGAGATGGATTATCTGAACCTGGAGCGGGCGGCCGAGCCGGAAGCCGCCTACGAGAGCGGGGCGACGGACAAGGTGATCCAGACGCTCGAGGAGGAGATGAAGCTCGCGGCAAGGAACCTGGAGTTCGAACGGGCGGCCGAGCTGCGGGATCGGATCCGCTCGCTCCGGCTCAAGGAACTGGAAGCATCCCGATGAAGCGTGAAGAAAGACGGGGTCTTACGAACGACGCTTCACGAGCGACGAACGACGAGACTGCGTCAGGCCTGTTTATAGAGGTAGATGCCCAGGAAGATGCCGAGAAAGGTGAGGATGTTCATTTTCACCGTGAATCCGACGGTGAGTTTGAGCAGGACGAGGTCGATGGTCAGCGGCGGATTGATACCCGGCGTGATGGCCGTCGAGAACAGGTTCTGGATGGCGCCAGACGGGGCCATCACCCGGAGGGTTTCTCCCAGGACCCCGCCGAGCAGCCCGCCCAGCACGATGAAGAGGAGCAGGACCCAGGGGGATTTTTTCATCAGCGCAACTCCCGGCTGAGAGACCGTAGGGTAAATTGCGAGGTACCTTATCGAAAGCCTCCTGCCAAGTCAAGAAAAGCCGTGCGACGGTGTCGCTCCCGCCGCGTCGGGGCGATGGCGGTTAGACGTCGAAATGGCTGCGACGGCGCTCGGCTTGGAGGCGGAAGATGAAGCTGATGAGCCGTTCCCGATCTTCATCGCCGATGGCGGTGAACCTGGCCCCGACCAGATGGGAGGACTTGTCGCGCGTAATCGGCGCGATGCGGACGACCTTCGCGGTCGCGTGAATGGACTGGGTGTCGGGCAGGACAAGCCTGAGATCCAGCGAGTCGTCGGGGTTGAATTGCCGCGTGGTCACGAAACCGATGCCCCCGCCGCTGATGTTCACCTCGGCGGGACTCGGCTCACCAGCCGGCTCTCCCGTCAATCGGTAGTGCAGGGGGAGCACCACGCTGATGCGGAAGTGCTCTCGCTTCTCGGGGGGCTGATCCTGTGCGGGGTCGAGTTCCATAGCCGGTCCCGTCGCCGTGATTGCGCGGGTACTGTGGCATAGATTCTCCTTTCCGGCAATGAAAAACCGGGTCCCGTGCATCCGCTTGCCTCGGCCTTGGCGCGGTTGACTTTTCGGCCCCCCTCCGTTAAACTGCGCGGTGCTCTTCTCGCCGGATTCCTGTGACAATTAGCCCAGTTTTCCGAGCGGTTACGTATGCTTGAGGCGCTCAGCCAGAAGTTCGACAAGATCCTCAAGAGCCTCCGCGGTCACGGGGTCCTGACCGAGCAGAACATCGCGGAGGCGCTGAAGGAGGTCCGTCTGGCCCTGCTGGAGGCGGATGTCAACTTCAAGATCGTCAAGAGCTTCATCGACCGGGTGCGCGAGAAGGCGGTCGGCCAGGAGGTGCTCAAGAGCCTGACCCCCGGCCATCAGGTCGTCAAAGTCGTCTGGGAGGAGCTCCGCGAACTGATGGGCCGTGAGTCTTCCGGGCTGCACCTGTCATCCGTTCCGCCCACCGTGGTCATGATGGTGGGGCTGCAGGGAGCGGGCAAGACGACCACCTGCGGCAAGCTTGCGCGGCTCTTCAAGCAACAGGGAAGGCGGGTCCTGCTGGTTGCGGCTGATCCGCGCCGACCGGCGGCCGGCGATCAGCTGGCCAGCCTGGGGGCCGCGCTCGACGTGCCGGTGTGTCGCGCCGATCGGACTGACGCGACCCAGGCGGATGTCGTGCGGACTTGCGCCGAGGGAGCCGAGCGCGGGCGGGATCAAGGCTACGACGTGGTGATCCTGGACACGGGCGGGCGGCTCCACGTTGACGATGAGTTGATGGAGGAATTGGCGGCGGTCAAGCGGACCGTGCACCCCCAGGAAGTCCTTCTGGTCGCCGACGCCATGACCGGCCAGGACGCCGTGACGATGGCCGAGCGGTTCGACCGGCGCGTCGGCCTGACCGGCGTGATCCTCACCAAGGTGGAAGGGGACGCGAGGGGCGGCGCGGTCCTCTCCATCCGGGCGGTGACGGGCAAGCCGATCAAGTTCCTGGGGATGGGGGAGAAGCTGGACGCGCTGGAGCCGTTCCATCCGGACCGCCTGGCCTCGCGCATCCTCGGCATGGGCGACGTCCTGTCGCTCATCGAGAAGGCCCAGGAGGCCTATTCGCAGGAGCGGGCGGCGACGTTCCAGAAGAAGCTCGCGGCCAGCAGCCTGACGCTGGAAGACTTCCGGGAGCAGATCGCCCAGGTGAACAAGATGGGCTCGTTGGAGGAGCTCGTCGGCATGCTGCCGGGCGGGCAGAAGCTCAGGGAATTGGCTGGCGGGGGCGTGCCGGAGCGGGAGATCAAGCGCGTTGTGGCCATCATCAATTCGATGACCCAGCGCGAGCGGCGCGATCACACGATCATCAACGGGAGCCGCAAGAAGCGCATCGCCCGGGGCAGCGGGACGAACGTGCAGGACGTCAACCGGCTGATCAAGCAGTTCCTGACCGCCAAGAAGATGATGAAGGCGTTGACCGCGACCGGTGGGCGGCGGCAACTGGCCCAGGCGTTGCGGTCGTTCTAGAAAATAGCGAACAGCGAATAGCTATTCGTTGCTCGCTGCGAGCTTAAGGAGGAAGAGACGTGGCAGTTCATTTGCGATTGGCGCGGGCGGGCCGGCACAAGCTGCCCTTCTACCGGTTGGTGGCGGCGGATTCCCGCAAGCCCAGGGACGGACGGTATCTGGAAGTGTTGGGGACCTACGACGCGGTCAAGAATCCGCCGGTGGCCCAGTTGAAATCGGAGCGGGTACTGGACTGGCTGAGGAAAGGCGCGCAGCCCAGCGTGACGGTGCGGACCGTGCTGAAGCGTTCCGGGCTGCTCAAGCAGTTAGAGGACGAGCGGAAAGCGGGAGGCCAATAGCTGACGGCTGTTGGCTGCTTTTATGGCTGACACGGCGGAGCTCATCGCGATCGGACAGATCGTCAAGCCCTTCGGGGTGAAGGGCGACGTGCGGGTCCGCTCGCTCAGCCACGTGCCCGGCCGGTTCCAGGAGCTGCAGCGGGTGACCCTGGTGGCCAAATCCGGTCGGACGGTCGAGACGGCGGTCACGCGCGTGAGGGAGGAGCACGGGTCGTTTGTCGTGGGGTTTGAGGCATTCTCGACGCCGGAGGAGGCGGCGGCCTTCCGCGGCGGGCTCGTCAAGATTCCGCGCGAAGCGGCTCCACCCCGCCCCGATGGTCAATACTACGAGTTCGAGCTGCTGGGCATGACCGTCGCGGACGAACAGGGGCGGGTGCTCGGGACGCTCGAAGAGATCCTGGAAACGGGAAGCAACCACGTGCTCGTGGTCCGGGGCAATGGCCGTGAGCTCCTGCTCCCGGCCACGCGCGAGATCGTGGCTTCGGTGGACGTGGCGGGCAACACGATGAAGGTTCGGCGGTTCGAAGAACTGTGGGACGATCGGATGGGGATCCATGCTGCGCTGTGACGTGCTCACTCTGTTTCCCGACATGGTCCTGCCGGTCCTGGGCCAGAGCATGCTCAAGCGGGCTCAGGAGAAAGGCCTGCTGGAAGTCCGCGTCCGGAACCTGCGGGACTACACGCAGGATCGCCACCAGGTGGCCGACGACGCCCCTTACGGCGGCGGGGCCGGCATGGTCCTGAAGGCGGAGCCGGTCTTCCGGGCCATGGACGCGCTCCGGCTGGAGCACGGAACCCTGCGCCTGATCCTGCCATCCCCCCAGGGGCGGCCGTTCACCCAGCGGCTGGCCGAGGGCCTGCGGGACGAGCGGCGCCGGGTGGTGCTTCTTTGCGGCCACTACGAGGGCATTGACGAGCGGGTGCGGACCGGGCTCGAGCCGGAGGAGATCTCGATCGGCGACTACGTGCTGACCGGCGGGGAGCTGCCGGCGCTGGTCATGATCGACGCGGCGGTCCGGCTGATCCCCGGCGTGCTGGGCGATCCGGAGTCGGCGGTCGCGGAGTCCTTCTCGGACTCTCTGCTGGACTGTCCGCACTACACCCGTCCCGCCGAAGTGCGGGGCCTGACCGTGCCCGAGGTGCTGCTGTCTGGCAACCACGAGGCCGTCCGGTGCTGGCGCCGCAAGGAAGCGCTGCGCAACACCTGGCGGAAGCGGCCCGACCTGCTACGGGATCGCGTGCTCGGCGAGGAGGATCGGCGGCTGTTGGAAGCGATTGTGCAGGAAGAGACGCGTGAAGCGTTGTTCGTGAAGCGTATCTCATGAAATCTACAGGCGATTCACGAGAGACGAGATACGAGACGCGCATCTGGGGAGGAGGGGTACGACCATGAATCGGTTGGAGCGCATCCAACGATCGTTGACCAAAAAGAGCATCCCGCCGTTCGAGATCGGGGATACGGTTCGCGTGCACGCCAAGGTCGTGGAGGGCGAGAAGGAGCGGATTCAGGTGTTCGAGGGGGCGGTGATCGCCCGCAAGGGCGGTCGCAACAGCGAGACCTTCACGGTTCGTAAAATCTCCTACGGCGTGGGGGTCGAGCGGATTTTTCCTATCCACTCGCCGATCGTGACCCGCATTGACGTCGTCCGTCAGGGACGGGTCCGGCGTGCGAAGCTCTATTATCTGAGGGCGAAAAAAGGAAAGTTCGCCAAGGTCGGGGACCGGGAGTTCGCGCCACAGGAGGCCAAGGCCCAGGTCGGCGGCGCGAAGGCCGCCGGCAAGCCGACCGAAGCCGAGGTTCCGCAGGCAGAGGCTGTTCCGGCCGGTTGACGGAGCGCCGTCACTCGTCGTGGTCGTCCCTCGTTCGCGCGGCTGCGAAGAGCGGGTGACGGTCGGTGGATAACGCGGACCACGGGGCGTGCGAGCCGAGGTGGAGCCGACCGACTTCTTCGAGAGGGAAGCCAGGCTGTGCGGGTACGGTCGGGTCGCCGGGCTCGACGAGGCCGGTCGCGGCCCGCTGGCCGGCCCGGTCGTCGCCGCCGCCGTGATCCTGCCGCGCCGCTTCCGGCTGCCTGGATTGAACGACTCCAAGCAGGTGGTCGAAGCGGAACGCGAGCGGCTCGATAGAGAAATCCGCCGTCGAGCCGTCGCCGTGGGGGTCGGGCTCGCGGCCGCGCGCGAGATCGACGACTTGAACATCCTGGAGGCGTCGCGGCTCGCCATGAGCCGCGCCATCCTGGCGCTCCCCTCTCCGCCGGACTTTCTGCTCATAGACGCGGTGGTTCTTCCCTCGGTGCCCTTGCCCCAGCGGGCGATCATCAAGGGTGACGGCCTGTCGGTCTCCATCGCGGCCGCCTCCATCGTGGCCAAGGTCAGCCGGGATCGCCTGATGGCGGATTATCATCGGCGCTACCCCCAGTATAATTTCCTGGCGCACAAGGGGTATCCGACCCCGGAGCACCTGCGCCTGCTGGCCGAGCACGGCCCTTGCGCGATTCACCGGCTGAGCTTCCGGCCGGTCCTGGAGCGTGGGAACACCGCTCTTCGGGAGACGGTCTTCGAGTGAGCGACGCGCGCCGGACATTCGGCGAGGCCGGCGAGTCGGAGGCCGAACGGTACCTGCGGAGGAAGGGGTACCGGATTCTGGAGCGGAATGTCCGATCTCGGGCCGGCGAGCTGGACCTGGTCGCCCGGCTCGGGGACGTGCTGGTCTTCGTGGAGGTGAAGGCGCGCCGGACCGACGCTTACGGCGGGGCCCCGTACGCGGTTGACGGGCGCAAGCGGGCCCGCCTGATCCGGCTCGCGTCCCAGTACCTGGCCCGTCGCCGGCTCCGGAACCAGTCTTGCCGATTCGACGTGATCCTGTGCACGGGCGGTACGGACAGGCCGGAGGCCATCCAGCACATCGAGCACGCCTTCGAGGTTCCGGGCGAGGATCTCAGATGGTGAGCAATCGTCGCTCAGCCGTCAATTTTCAGTGCTCTTTGACTCGGCGCGGAGAAGGGGAGATGGGGGGACTGCGGGGATCGCCGTGTCGCCGCGTCCCCGCGTCACTCGCTGGGGAAAGGCCGCTGAGGGCTGAACGCCGAACATGATCCATCTCTTCCACGTCTCCAAGTACTATGACCGGCGCCCGGCCCTTTCCGACGTCAACCTCCAGATCGAGAAGGGCGAGTTCGTCTTGCTCATGGGGCCCAGCGGGGCCGGTAAGAGCACGTTGCTGAAGCTGATCTTTTGCGCGGAGCCGCCAGACGAGGGGCAGATCCTGGTCCAGAACCGGAACGTGGCGCGGCTCCGGCCCCAAGCCATTCCCTACCTGCGGCGCACGATGGGCTTCGTGTCCCAGGACTTTCGGCTCCTGCCCAAAAAGAACGTCTTCGACAACGTGGCGCTGCCGCTGCTCGTGCAAGGCGCCTCCTCCTTCGACATCCGGCGCAAGGTGACGGAGGCGCTGAAGGCGGTCGGGATGGAGCACAAGAAGGAGAGCCGCCCGACCATGCTCTCCGCGGGCGAGCAGCAGCGGGTCTGCATCGCGCGGGCGGTCGTGAACGGGCCGATCGTGCTGCTGGCCGACGAGCCGACCGGCAACCTGGACCCCGGTCTGGCCGGGGAGATTATCGAGCTGTTCAAGGCGATCAACGCTCGCGGCACGACCGTCATGGTCGCCACCCACAATCCCCAGGTGGTCGAGCAGGTCAACCGCCGGGTCGTCGTGCTCGATCAGGGCAAGATCGCGGCGGATGAGAGGGCCGAGTCGTGAGGCGTTTGGGCTACCTGATCCGGGAGGCGATCACCAACATCCGGCTGAACCGGACCACGACGATGATCGCGGTGGCGACTACGGCGTTCACGCTGGCCTGCTTCGGGGTGTTTCTGCTGCTGTATCTGAACCTCCGGGGAGTCGCCCATGCGCTGCAGGAGGACATCAAGGTCGTCATCTACCTGCACGACAACCTCACGGCCCAGGGAATCGCGGAGCTCCAGCAGCGGCTGAAAGCCGAACCGGAGGCGGCCTCCCTGGCTTACGTTTCCAAGGAACAGGCGCTGGCGGAGTTTCGCGAGCAGTTTCCGTCGGAATCCCACCTGCTGCAGGGATTGGGGGAGAACCCGCTGCCTGCGTCGTTCGTCGTGACCCTGGGGCCCCGCTTTCGCTCCACCGACGCGGTCAAGCGCTGGGCCGAGCGGCTGAAAGCCGTGCCCGGGGTCGCCCAAGTCCAATACAGCCGGGACTGGATCGAGAACCTCGCGACGGTCATCGGGTACTTGGAGCTGGCGGCGTTCGCGGTGGGCGCGATCCTGTCGGCGGCCTCCGTCACGATCATCGCGAACACGATCCGGCTGACGCTCTACGCCCGGCGCGAGGAGATCGAGATCATGCGATTGATCGGGGCCACCGGGACCTTCATCAAGATCCCCTATCTGCTGGAAGGCGCTGCCCTGGGCGCGCTCGGCGCCGTTCTGGCCCTGGCGCTGCTGCGGAGCGGCTTCGAATACTTCAGGCTCCACCTTGGGATGCCGGGTCGGTTCCTCGGCGTCGAGTCCGGGTTCGGATTCTTCCCGCTCCATGTCTCGCTCTTGATGGTCGCGGCGGGATTTCTGCTGGGCTGCGTCGGGAGCATCGTCTCCATGGCGGGGTTCGGGAGGAACAGGGCGTGACGCCGGTTTGCAGGATGCTGCTCCTCGCCGGAGCCTGGGCGTGGACCTCCTGGTGGCCCTGGGCCGCCTCCCCGGCTCTCGCGGGGAAGGATCACCGAGATCCGATCTCCCAGCGGATCGAGCGGGAGCGACAGACCCTCGAAAAGCTCAAGGGAGAGATCGAGACGACCAAGAGGCAGGCCGACGAGGTGGAGAAGAAACGGGAGTCAACCCTCCAGGCCATCCAGGATCTGGACGATCGGCTCATGGCCAGCCGACAGGAGAGGGGCGAGATCGGCCGGAAGCTCAAGCAGAAGGACCGGGAGATCGAGGAGATCAACGGCCGGATTGCATCGCTCCGGATGCGGATCAGCGAGCGCCGCAGCTCGATCCTGTCGCGCCTGCGGGTGCAGTACATGGAAGGACGGTTCGGCTACCTGAAGGCCCTGCTGTCGGCGCACAGTTACGACGATCTCCAGCGCCGGTTCCATTACCTTTCGGCGCTCTCAAAACGGGAGTATGATTTGATCGAGGCCCACCGTGCGGACGCGGAACGGCTGGAGGAGGTCGAACGTCAGCGGGCCGGGGCGAGGGCCGAGTTGCTGGCCTTCAAGCAGAGTACGGAGCACAAGCTGGAGGAAATCCAGGGGCTCAAGCGCCAGAAGAGCCAGTTCCTCACCAAGATCACGCAACAGAAGGAGGCCTACGACCGGGCGGTAGCGGAGCTGGAGCGTTCCGCGTCGCGGGTGGATGTCCTGTTGAAAGACCTGGAGCAGCGGCGGAGGGCGGCCGCGGTCCGCCCCAAGCCCGGCCCGGCCCATGCCCGACCGTTTAAAGGGGTGCTGCCCTGGCCGGCCGACGGGGAGGTCGTCTCTTTCTTCGGGAGGCAGAAGCACCCGACGTTCGAGACCTACGTGCAGAAGAAGGGCATCGAGATACGGACCCAAGAGGGAAGCCCGATCAAGGCCGTGATGGCGGGGACCGTGGTCTACGCGGACTGGCTGAAGGGCTACGGACTGGTGCTCATCCTGGACCATGCCAACGGATTCTTTTCGCTTTACGCCCATGCGTCGAAGCTGCTGGCGAAGGTCGGGGAGCCGGTGCAGGCCGGCCAGACGATCGGAGAGACGGGGGACACAGGCATGACGGGCGAAGACACACTCTACTTCGAATTGCGCGAGGGGGCAGAACCGGTTGATCCCCTGGCGTGGCTGGGCAAACGGCGGTGACAGCAGGAAAGGAACGGGTGACTATGGAACGGGAACGGCGACACCGATCGTGGTATCTGGGGCCGATCATCCTGATCGCGCTGCTCGTGGGCGTCCTCATCGGCAAGGGGTGGGAGCGCACCGGGCACGCGACCGAGACCTACGAGGAGCTGAAGACCTTCTCGGAGGTCCTGACGCAGATCCAGCGGCATTACGTCGAGGAGGTCAAGAGCAAGGACCTCGTGCTGGGGGCGATCCGCGGGATGCTGGCCACGCTGGATCCCCATTCGGCCTACATGACCCCGGAGATGTACAAGGAGATCCAGGTCGAGACCAAGGGGGAGTTCGGCGGGGTCGGCATCCAAATCGGGATCAAGGACAACCGGCTCGCCGTGATCGCCCCGATCGAAGGGACCCCCGCCCAGAAGGCCGGCATCAAGGCCGGGGACTTCATCACCAAGGTCAACGAGGAGACGACCAAGGACCTGACCCTCATGGATGCGGTCCAGAAGATGCGGGGGCCGAAGGGCACGAAGGTCAGCCTGACTGTCGAGCGCCAGGGGGTGCCCGACCCGCTCGTGTTCACGCTTGTGCGGGATATCATCAAGATCGAGAGCGTGCGCAGCAAGGTGCTGGAGAACAACATCGGCTACGTCCGGCTGACCCAGTTTCAGGAATCCACGGGGAAGGACCTGGCTCGCGTGCTGAAGCAGCTCCGTGAGCAGAAACACCAATCGTTGGTCCTGGACCTCCGGAACAACCCCGGAGGCCTGCTGACCGCAGCCGTGGAGGTGTCGGAGCAGTTCGTGGGGCCGGGCAAGCTGATCGTCTATATCAAGGGCCGGGATGGACGGAAAGATGAATACCTCTCCCGGTCCAAGGAGCAAGCTGAGGACTATCCGATGATCGTGCTCGTGAACGAGGGATCGGCGAGCGCCTCGGAGATCGTGGCCGGCGCCTTGCAGGACTGGGGACGCGCCGTCGTCATCGGGACGACGACTTTCGGGAAGGGGTCGGTCCAGACGATCCTGCCGCTGGCGGACGGGTCCGGGCTCAGGCTGACGACGGCCAAGTACTACACGCCGAAGGGCCGGTCCATCCAGTCCACCGGTATCACGCCGGACATCACGGTCAAGCCCCAGCCTCCGGTGACGGTGGCCAAGGCTGGGGACAAGGAAGCGGCGCCGAAGCCGAAAGAAACCGCGCCGTCCGCGACGGCCCAGCCGCGGCCGGGCGAGGAGGCCAAGGGCGGAGGACCCCCCGCCGAGACAGGGGAGGTTTCGCCGGAGGAGGATGTCCAGTTACAGAAGGCGGTGGAGCTCCTGAAGACCTGGAAGATCTTCAAAGAGCTGCGCCCGCTTTAGCGCGGCTTCTCCTGGTGCAGGACGAAGCAAGTGAGGGTCTTGGTCACGCCGTCCACCGCGCGGATGGATGAGATCGTGTGCTCGTAGAGGGAGTCGAGGCTCTCGGCTTCCGCCTGAACGATCAGGTCGTGGGGCCCCGAGATGTTGTACACGGCCTTGACTCCCTCGATCCGGCTCAGCGTCTTGTAGACACTCTTGGTGTGGTTTCCTGCCACATCCACGAGCACGAAGGCTGAGACACCCATACCTGTCTGGTCTTTCTTCCTTCCTGGGGCTCCCGTCCGCGAGCGGGCACGCTAACAGAGCGGTCCGGGCAAGTCAATCCTTCGACCCCCAACCTGCTCTGGGTCGAACCTGAGCAGGGTCGAAGGCTCGGTTGCCCCGCCCTTCCAGGCGAGGCTTGCTCAGGATTGACGCGATCGCCGGATGGCGGCCAGGAGTTCCTCCTCCGACGCGGTCGCTCCCGGAAGCGTGCGCAAGAGATGCGAGCGCACCAGAGCCTCCAGGTCGTCGAGCGTCCGGATGCCCAATTTGAAGTAGAGGTGCTGCACGACGGCCTCGGACAGACCGGGCAGGTCGGTCCAAGCGGCCACGTCCGGCGGCAGGGGCCGCTTCAACTCCTCGTAGGACTGGATCCGCCCAGTCTTGAGGAACTCCTCGATCTTTCCGGAAAAATCGCGGCCGATCCCGGGAATCTCCTGGAGGGCGCCGCGTTGCGCGACTGCCCTCACATCCTCTTCCAGACCGGCCAGTGACTCGGCGGCGCGTCGGTAGGCCCGGACGCGGTGAGGGTTTGCCCGCCGGGCTGCGAGCATGTCGGCCATGGCCAGGAAGATCTGAGCGATCGCGCGGTTGGTCCCGGTCATACACGGCATATACCCCAGTCAGCCTTTATTGACAAGGTGTTCGACCGTCCCGTAGGATGCGGACGTGCCTGGTCCTTGCCCTCGGACGGGTGCGATATGATGGGCCAACCAGCAGCGGGGACCGTACAGATTCAGGTGAACGGTGAGCAGCGCGTGGCCCGTGCTGGCGTTACGATCGCGGATCTCCTCCGGGACCTGGACATCAAGCCGGACCGGGTGGCAGTCGAGGTGAACTTGGAGATTGTGGACCGGCGGGAGTTCGAACGACGGGGGCTTGGCGAGGGAGATCGTGTCGAAATCATCAGTTTCATCGGCGGAGGAAGCGGGCAAGCTTTCAGCGATCGGCGGTCAGCCTTCAGCCGGGAGATGAACACGAGCTTGCGGCAAGCTGATTGCTGACAGCTTCTTCACGGAGCGCATTATGAACCACGATCGGCTGGTCATCGCGGGGCGCGAGTTCCGGTCGCGCCTGTGGGTCGGAACCGGCAAGTACAAGGACTTCGTCGAGACCAAGCAAGCCATCGACGCGTCCGGCGCCGATGTCGTCACGGTCGCGGTGCGGCGGGTGAACGTGACCGACCGCTCCAAGGAGAATTTGCTCGATTATCTGGACCCCAAGAAGTACACGATCCTGCCGAACACGGCCGGCTGCTACACGGTCGAGGACGCGGTGCGCTATGCGAGGCTGGCCCGCGCAGCCGGCGTGTCCGATCTCGTCAAGCTCGAAGTGATCGGCGACGAGCGAACGCTGTTCCCCGACACGGCCGGTCTGATCGAGGCGGCCAAGATCCTGCTCAAGGAAGGATTCATCGTGCTGCCCTACACGAACGACGACCCGGTGGTCGCCAAGAAGCTGGTCGACATCGGCTGCCCGGCCGTCATGCCCCTGGCGGCCCCGATCGGCTCCGGGCTCGGCATCCGCAATCCGTACAACCTGAAGATCATCCTCGAGACCGTGCGGGTGCCGGTCATCGTGGACGCCGGCGTCGGCACCGCGTCCGACGCGGCGCTGGCGATGGAATACGGGGCTGACGCGGTTCTCATGAACACCGCGATCGCCGGCGCGAAGGATCCGATCGCCATGGCGGAGGCCATGAAATATGCGGTCGAAGCCGGGCGCCTGGCCTACAAGGCCGGCCGTATCCCCAGGAAGCTCTACGCGACTGCCAGCAGCCCGATCGAGGGCATGCTCTGAGCCGCGTGAAACGTCGCGCGTGAAGCGTGAAGCGCACCATCGGTCTGGCGAGCCACGCTTCACGAGCCACGCTTCACGAAGAATGCCCTGCGTTGATTTTCCCCTCTACCTGATTACCGATCGCCATCAGACCGGCGGGCGGCCACTGGTGCCGCTCCTCCGTGACGCACTGGACGCCGGCGTGCGGGCCGTCCAGGTCAGGGAGAGGGACCTGGCCACCCGCCCGCTGCTCGACCTGGCGGAACAGATCCTGCCCCTCGCACGGAACCGACGGGCCCGGATGCTCATCAACGACCGTGTGGACCTTGCCATGGCGCTCGACGCGGACGGCGTCCACCTGCGTGCGGACAGCCTACCGGTATCGGTGGCGCGCCGGCTCCTGGGCCAGGATCGGCTGATCGGCGTGTCGGCCCACTCGGTGGACGATGTTCTGCGGGCTGAATGCGACGGAGCCGACTTCACGGTGCTGGGCCCGATTTACGAGACGCCGTCGAAGCGGGCGTACGGGCCGCCGATCGGCCTCGGTCCGATCGAGGAGGCCGCGCGCCGGTGCCGGATCCCGGTGTTCGCGATCGGCGGCATCACGGCAGCACGGGTCGGTGAGGTGCGACGGGCCGGCGCCTTCGGCGTCGCGGTCATCTCGTCCATCCTCTCCGCCGAGCGGGTCGAGGCCGCCGTATGCGGCCTGCTCGAGGCGCTGGCGGTCCCGACGTGACGCCGCAGACGCTGCGCACACGCGCGTTGCATCGAGCCGCGATAGTTGACCGTATGGAGGGGCGATGATAGAATCCGAGCAAGTTTGGGCTTCCGGTGTCAGTGCGACGACAGGACGATGAGGAGCGTGACTCGATGCCTGATCCCAAGCGAGGCCCTGGCCGCCTCAGCACCTTTCGGGATTCCGTCAAGAAGCTGACCGAACGGCTGTCGGACGGAGAGCCGAACCCCGCGAGAAAGAGCGACGATCACATGCGTGAACTGGAGAAGCTGCGGATCCAGGTCCAGTCGATGGAGGAGGAGCTGCGTCAGCTCCATCATTCGCGGTACCAGCTCGAGCAGGCCCACAAGCAAAACGAACGGCTGACCGCAACGCTTCAGGAAGCCAAGGCGCAGATCGAGGCTCTGCGCGCGGAAGTTGACAAGCTGACGGCGCCCCCGTCCACCTACGCCATCTTCTCCAGCCTGAACACCGACTCGACTGCGAACGTGTACGTCTCCGGACGCAAGATGAAAGTGAACGTCCACCCGGCGATCAAGGCCAAGGATCTGCGCAAAGGGCAAGAGGTCATCCTGAACGAGGCCTTCAACGTGATCGAGGCCCGGGGCTTCGACGGCCAGGGCGAGGTCGTACGGCTCAGGGACCTGCTGGATGGGAGACGCGCCCTCGTGACCTTGCACTTCGACGAAGAGAAGGTCGCCGATCTCGGCGAGCCGCTGCTGACCGAACGGCTGAGCGTCGGGGACCATCTGCTCTACGACCCGCGCTCCGGCTACGTCATCGAGAAACTGCCGAAGTCCGAGGCGGAGGAGTTGGTCCTCGAAGAGGTGCCGGATATCAGCTACGACGACATCGGTGGGCTCTCGAAAGAGATCGAGCAGGTACGGGACGCGGTGGAACTGCCGTTCCTGCATCCGGAGCTCTTCCGGGAGCACAAGCTGAGCGCTCCCAAGGGCGTGCTCCTGTACGGCCCACCCGGCTGCGGGAAGACCCTGATCGCCAAGGCCGTGGCGAACTCCATCGCCAAGAAGCTCGGTCATCTGACCGGCAAGGAGGTTCGCAGCTTCTTCCTCCACGTCAAGGGACCGGAATTGCTCAATAAGTACGTCGGAGAGTCCGAGCGGCAGGTGCGGGAGGTGTTCAAGAAGGCGAAGGAGCGGGCGGCCGACGGCAACCCGGTCATCGTGTTTTTCGACGAGATGGACGCGCTCTTCCGCACCCGAGGCACCGGCATCTCCTCCGACATCGAGTCCACGATCGTCCCGCAGTTCCTCTCCGAGATCGACGGGGTCGAGCGGCTGCGCAACGTGATCGTGATCGGGGCCAGCAACCGGCAGGACCTGATCGACCCGGCCGTGCTCAGGGCCGGCCGGCTCGATGTGAAGATCAAGATCTCAAGGCCCGACGCGCCCGCCGCGAAGGAAATCTTCGCCAAGTACGTGACCCCCGACCTGCCGTTTGCCGCCGACGAGCTGGAGCGATTCACCGGCGATCGGGCGGCGCTCGTGGAGCGGCTGATCGCCGCGACCGTCGAGGCCATGTACGCGACGTCCGAGGAGAATAAGTTTCTCGAAGTGACCTACGCGAGCGGGGAAAAGGAAATCCTCTACTTCAAGGATTTCGCCAGCGGCGCCCTGATCGAAGGCATCGTGGCCCGGGCCAAGAAGTACGCGATCAAGCGCGTGCTGGCGACGGGCGAAAAGGGCGTCAAGACAGATGACCTGCTCCGGGCCATCCGTGAGGAGTTCAAGGAGCACGAGGACCTGCCGAACACCACCAACCCGGATGACTGGGCCAAGATTGCCGGGAAGAAGGGCGAGAAGATCGTCCACGTTCGAACCATTACGGCGGGCTCGGCCGAGTCGAGGCGGATCGAGACGATCAGTACCGGCCACTACTTCTGATTTCCACTCGGAATCGAGGGCACATGCTTTTGCCGCGCGTGTTGGGCACGGAAACCGAGTTTGGCATCGCCGCCCGCGACGCCGACGCGCTCGATCCGGTCTCGAACTCGCTCCAGCTCATCGGGCATTACCCCGCGTTGCCGGCTCCCCAAGCCATCTGGGACTATGAAAACGAGAACCCCCTGCTGGACGTCCGGGGGTTCGAAGTCGAGGGCGAGCGCGAGCGGCCGGGGCCCGATTACAACCGCCTCCTGAACAAGCTCCTCGCCAACGGCGCCCGTCTCTACGTGGACGGAGCCCATCCCGAATATTCCACGCCGGAGTGTACGAACGCTCGGGAGCTGGTGGCGTACGAGCGGGCCGGCGAGCGGATCCTGGCCGACTGCCTGCGGGCTCTGGCGAAAGCCCGTGGCGGGGAAAAGTTCCTCGTGTACAAGAACAACTCAGACGGCAAGGGGAACAGCTACGGGTACCACGAGAACTACCTGATCGCCCGGTCCGTGCCCTTCGATCGGATCGTGCAGGCGCTGGTGCCCTTCCTGGTCACCCGGCAGATTTATGCGGGGGCGGGGAAGGTCGGGGCGGAGAACCAGACGAGAACGACGGACTATCAGATTTCCCAGCGGGCGGACTTCTTCGAGTGTCTGGTGGACCTGAACACGATGGTCAAGCGGCCGATCATCAACACGCGCGACGAGCCGCATGCCGATCCGGCCAAGTACCGCCGGCTGCACGTGATCGTGGGCGATGCCAACATGGCGGAGCTTTCCACCTATTTGAAGGTCGGGACACTGGCCATCGTGCTCGAGATGCTCGAGGGGGGCGTCGAGTTCCCCCGACTGGAATTGGACGACCCCGTCCGGGCCATCAAGGAGGTCTCCCGCGACCTGGACATGAAGGGGAGCCTCAAGCTGGCGGATGGGCGGACGACCTCGGCGATCGGCATCCAGCGCGCTTACCTGAAGGCGGCGCTCGACTACTTCGCTTGCCACGAGCTGTCTCAGGTCACCAAGGACGTGCTCGTTCGTTGGGAGGAGGTGCTGGACAAGCTCGAGCGGGACCCCATGCAGCTCGGGCGCGAGCTCGACTGGGTCGCCAAACGGCAGATGATCCAGTCCTACATGGACCGAAAGGGATGCGGGTGGACCGATCCGCGGGTCCTGCTGTTGGATCTCCAGTATCACGACGTTCGGCCGGAGAAGGGCCTCTATTACACGCTGGAGCGAGGCAACCTGATCGACCGCTTGGTCCAGGACAGCGAGATCGTCAAGGCCGAACAGTCTCCGCCGACCGGGACCCGGGCCTATTTCCGCGGGTGCTGCCTCAGGAAGTTTCCTCGGCAGGTCTATGCCGCGAGCTGGACTTCGGTGCTCTTCGACGTCGGGAACACCACGATCAAGAAGATCCCGCTGATGGAGCCGTTGCGTGGGACGGAGTCGCTCACGCGAGAGCTGCTCGACGGGTCCGACTCGGCGGAGTCGCTGCTTGCCAAACTGACCGGCTGAGGGCCATCCGTTGAGCCGGCCAGCACGGGGGCTCGGGCCGTCGGGCCTCCGGATCAACCACGATTGCGTACAGGCGATGACAGGCTTTGAAGGCAGACGGAGCGTGCCGCTGATTCCGGACAACCACGGGTCGAGCTTTTTCGACTATTTGGTCCAGCACCGCCCGGATCTGATCCCGGCCAGCCGCTGGTGCCCGCCGGGCTCCTCCGCCCCGGCACTCGATGAGATCAGAGGCGGGGCGGTTCCATCGGTGCCCCATGGGACGACGGTCTTGGCGATCAAGTACCAGGGCGGCGTTCTGATCGCCGGAGACAGACGGGCGACGGAGGGCTTCCAGATCGCCGGGCGCCGGGTCGAGAAGGTCTTCAGGATTGACGAGCATTCCGCCATGGCGATCGCCGGGGCCGCCGGGCCCTGCATGGAGATGGCGAAGCTCTTCCAGACCGAGCTCGAGCACTACGAGAAGCTGGAGGGGGTGCAGCTCTCCTGCGAAGGCAAGGCCAACAAGCTCGGCCAGATGGTCAAAGCCAATCTCCCGATGGTCTTCCAGGGGCTCGTCGTGCTCCCGATCTATGTCGGCTACGACCAGAAGCGCGGGGAGGGGCGGATCTTCAAGTACGACATCACGGGCGGCCGGTACGAAGAGTCCGATTACCACGCGATCGGATCTGGCGGGAAGGACGCCCGCAATACCATGCGCGAGCATTTCAAGAAACAGCTTGCCGAGGAGGAGGCCCTCCGGATCGCGATGCTCGCGCTCTACAATGCTGCGGAAGAGGACGTGGGCACCGGCGGACCGGATCCGGTGCGCGGCATCTATCCGACCGCCAAGCTCGTGGGGGCCCAGGGCATCACGGACGTGGAGGACGGGCGGATCGAGACCGTCTACGCGTCGCTGATCGATCAGCGCAAGAGGGAAGCCTAGCCATGCCGCTCCCGTACTACGTGTCCCCCGAGCAGATGATGCAGGACAAGGCAGAGTATGCCAAAAAGGGCATCGCCAAGGGCCGGTCCATCATCGCGATGGAGTACGACGACGGCGTGTTGCTGGTGGCCGACAACCCCAGCCTGTCTCTCTTCAAGGTTTCCGAAGTCTATGACAGCATCGCATTTTCCGGGGCGGGCAAGTACAGCGAGTTCGAGAATCTGCGGAAGGCCGGCATTCGCCATGCGGACCTCAAGGGCTTCACGTACAGCCGCGAGGATGTCACCGCCCGCTCCCTGGCCAACGCCTATTCGCAGACCCTCGGCACCATCTTCAGCCAGGAGCTCAAGCCCTTGGAGGTGGAGATCCTCGTCGTCCAAGTCGGAGAGCCAGGTCACGTGAACGAGATGTACCGGATCTCCTTTGACGGGAGCATCTTCGACGAGCGGGGTTTCACGGCGATCGGCGGCCGCGCCGAGGCGCTGCAGGTCTTTCTCAAGGAGCGGTACAAGAACGGGCCGCTTCCCTTGAAGACGGCGCTCTCGATCTGCATCGCCGGCCTCGAGAACGTCACGAACCAGAAGTTGACGCTCGAAGGGCTGGAGATCGCCGTGCTGGACCGTACGCGCCCTGGGCGCAAGTTCCGCCGGATTTCCCCGGCCGAGTCGCGCCAACTCCTGGCCTGACCGGTTTCCTCCTTCCCGTTTCCAGGCCGTCGCTCCAAACAGCGTCTCGAAGTTGAAGTGCTCCGCGAGGGCGGTGTATGCTTTAAAAGTTTACAAACCCCGGTACTCCTTGCGCCATGCGACCACGCATCTTCGGCCTGGAGAACGAGTACGGCTTGATCTTCTCCCCCAACGGCCGGATCTACCTGCCGATGGAGAAGGTGCTGGGGTACATCTTCGAGGGGTTGATCCCCAACAGCTGGCCGTCCAACGCCTTTCTCGTCAACGGGGCGCGTTTCTACCAGGACACCGGCTGCCATCCGGAATATTCCACCCCGGAATGTGACAACGTCCTGGACCTGGTCGTTCACGACAAGGCCGGGGAACGACTGCTGGAAGCCTGTTTGCCGGCGGCCGAGGAGCGGCTGCGCGAAGAAGGCCTCTCGGGCGAGATCTACATTTTCAAGAACAACACGGATTCCCTGGGTAACACGTACGGCTGCCACGAAAACTACCTCATGCGTCGGGACGTGGACTTCTGGAAAGTGACGGAACAGCTCATCCCCTTCTTCGTGACCCGCCAGGTCTACGCCGGCTCGGGCAAGGTGCTGAAAGTCTCCGGCAAGCCCCAGTATTTCATCTCGCAGCGAGCCCAGCACATCCACGAGAAGACCTCCTCCTCGACGACCTCCTCCCGCAGCATCATCAATACGCGGGACGAGCCTCACGCCGACGCGGAGAAGTATCGCCGGCTCCACATCATCGTGGGTGATTCCAACATGTCGGAATACGCCACGTACCTGAAAGTCGGCGTCGCGGCCCTCGTCCTCTCGATGGTCGAAGACGGCTTTACGGTGCACGGCACGGAGTTGGAGGACCCGGTCAAGGCCATCCGCGAGATCTCGCGTGACCCGACGCTGAAGAAGAAGGTCAAGCTGGACGACGGCCGCCAGCTGAGCGCGATCGAGATCCAGCGCGTCTACCTCGAGCGGGCGCACGACTATCTGAGCACGCAATCCCATGATCCGGTCATGGCGGACCTGTGGGCCAAGTGGAGCGATGTCCTGGACCGGCTAGAAGATGATCCGATGCAGTTGTCCCGAGAGGTCGATTGGGTCTGCAAGAAGCTGCTCATCCAATCGTACGTGGACAAGAAAGGCTGCGGATGGGATGATCCGCGCGTCTTTCTCATGGATCTCCAGTATCACGACGTGAAGCGGACCCGAGGCCTCTATTATCTGCTGGAGGCTCGTGATCTGGCGGAGCGGATCGTGGACGAGGAGGATGTGCAGCGGGCCATGTCGATGCCGCCTCAAACGACGCGGGCCAAAGTTCGGGGCGACTTCATCCGGTTTGCCCGCGCCAAAAACCGGTCTTACACCGTGGACTGGACCTATTTGAAGCTGAACGGCTACTGGGAGGAGACGATCCTCTGCATGGATCCGTTCAGCGCCATCAACCGCCGGGTCGAGGAGTTGGTGTCCCAGGTGTCGGGCTTGCGATTTTACCGATGAACGGGCTTCCCGCGCAGAGCCGGTGGGACCTACGGGCGATCTTTGCCGTCGTCTTGCTGGCGAGTGTATTCCCGGTGCATCTTCTACCCGGCACGTCTCACGAGATGCGCGGTGCGGACGGGCAGCTCAGCGGGAAGCAGGGACAGGTCCTGCTGGTCAAGCTGCCGATCAACGACCAGGCGGCGGTGGTCGGCAAGTTCCTGGGCCGTACGGTCCCGTTCTTTCCGAACGGTGAAGGGCACGCGGGGCTGCTCGGCATTGATCTCCAGGATCAGCCGGGGACCCATGAATTGGTGATCGAGGCAACGGAGCCGACCGGGGTGCGGCGGTTGAGCTACAACGTGCTCGTGATCAAGGAGAAGTATCCTGTCCAGCACCTGACCTTGCCCAAGGACAAGGTCGACTTGGACGAGGAGAGCCTGGCCAGGGTCAAGACCGAGCAGCAGCAGGTGAAAGCGCTCTTGGAGGCGGTCTCACAGGACCGGCTCTGGGAGGGGCAGTTCGTCGAGCCAGTGCACGGACCGGTCACCGGCGCGTTCGGCCGACTGCGCGTCATCAACGGCCGACCGAGGAGTCCCCACAACGGGGAGGACATCGCGGCTCCGCTGGGGACCGACGTGGTCGCCATGAACCGCGGCGTGGCGCGTCTGACCGTCGATCACTTTTTCTCCGGTAAGGGAGTCTTCGTTGACCACGGGCTGGGGCTCTATTCCATGTACTTTCACCTCTCCGAGATTCTGGTGCAGGACGGGCAGAGGATCGAGCGGGGCCAAGTGATCGGCAGGGTCGGGGCTTCCGGTCGCGCCAGCGGTCCGCACCTCCACTGGGGCGTCCGCCTGAACGGCGCGCGGGTCAATCCCTATTCCCTCTTGGAGCTGCCGATCGAGGGGCTGGCGCTCGCTGGCCGGTAGAGGGTTCCAAAGGACCGAGCCGATGACCCCAACGACCGTTCGCCAGACCGGCCGGCGCAGCCTGCCCGCGGCGATCCTGACCGCCGCTGCGTGGCTGCTTTGCGCCTGCGCATCCACGGTTCCGCCAGAGTTCGTCAAGCGGGCGGAGCCGGGCGTGACGCTCACGGACCTGGCGACCCGCCCGCAGACCTACAGGGGCAAGGTGGTGATCCTGGGGGGCGTGATCGTGGACGGGAAAGAGCAGGCAGGCCGGATGTGGCTCCTGCTCAAGAACCGGCCGCTTGACGAGGATTACGTCCCCCACCGCGATGTCACGCTCCGCCCGTCTGAATCCGGCTACTATTGGGTCCTGGTTGATCTCAAAGGGTTGCCCAAAGCCTACCGGTCCTGGGCCCGGGTCACCGTCGTCGGCTTGGTCTCCGACGTTCAGCCCCTGCCGCACGAGTCCACGAAAGGCGGAGAGCCGGTGCTCGGCGCCCTGTACCTGCGCGGATGGGGCTATGGGAACGAGGATGCCGGGATTTGGGAGGAACGGGTGGACCCCAACTATCTCCAGTCCAACCCGATGGAGGAATTCCGACAGTAGATCCTCTGGCTCTCGCCCGGCGAGCTGCCCGCTCCCGTTTACACGTTGGTCTTGATACTGTGCCCGTCGGAGGCCAGGACCTGCTCGGCGGCCTGGGCCAACTCCCTGTCCGCTCCGTGGTCCTTCGCGAAGATCCGGAACTGGACGATCCTGGCCGGCAGGTAGTCGAAGAATTCCTTCAACGCCTCCTTGGACACCGTCCTGGTCGCAGGATCGTACACGTAGATCTGGAACTCCCCCATGTTCAGCAGGTTGATGGGCCGCGGGTCCTGGTTGGCCATGTCCACGCGGAAGTCCAGCTTGCTGAGGCGGGGCGGCAGGGCCCGCCTGATTCGGTCCTCGACCGTCCGTCGGTCCATGAACGTCCGGCCCCGCTCGTCCCCGCGGGTCGGCAGCACCGCGTTGTAGGCCATCTTCCACTTCACGTCCCGCCCCAGGATGCGGGCCCATTCCTGCCCGAGGGTCCGCATCTTCTTGCTGCGCTCCCTCGGCCAACCGCGGACGGTCTCCGTGAGGGACCAGTCGGTGAGGTGCTGGTACGCCTCCATCCGGTCCAGCGGGTTGTGAGGGAAGATGTAGGTCATCGTGTCGTGAAAGATCTCCCGCAGGTGGATGTCGATGGCCCGCGTCGTCCGGTGATAGTAGACGTTTGAGTAGAGGTAGAGTCGCGTATTCAGGAACATCTGCAGGGCTGGCAGGCCGGTCCGGTGGATCGTGAGCCCCTTGGACGTGATGAGGGTGTAGTGGATGAGCCGGGTCAGATCCACGGGGCCGACCGCCACGCCGCACATGTAGGAATCGCGCAGGACGTAGTCCAGGTTGTCCGCCGTGTAGATGCCGCCGATCACCGGCTGCAGGAACCACAGCCACTTGGGGTAGGCGGAGCTGTCCTTGCCCGGATCTTTAAGGATCAGGAAGGCGATGTGGTCCGGATCGAGCTGCTCGCCTGGGGGGAACGGCCCGCCCGGGCTGCGTCGGATGCGGCGGATGATCTTCCCCAGGTGCTCCCGGATGATCACCTGGCCGATCCGCTCGTGGGTGAGGCCGAACTCCTCCAAGAAGTTCTCGTCGAAAAAGTGGCAGAATGGGCCGTGGCCGATGTCGTGCAGGAGCGCGGTGACCCGGAGCAGCTCCTCGATGAACGGGGGCGAGGGGAGGTCCGGTACGATCCGAGCCAGCGATGGGTACAGGTGTCGGGCGAAACGCCCGGCTACGTGCATGACGCCGAGGGAATGCTGGAACCGGCTGTGCTCGGCCGATGGGTAGACCCAGCGGGCGCTCTGGAGCTGGTAGATGTAACGCAGCCGCTGGACCCAGGGCGAGTCGATCAGGTCCTTTTCGGTCCGCTCGGTTGGATCGGGGACGGTGTAGGGGACGGTGAAGGAGATGTACTCGTGGATCGGATCGGCGATCAGGGCCGTTCCGTCGTATTGAGTCGCTGGGGAGAGGGCGCCGGGGGGGGGCGGCTGGGTCTTCATGGCCGAGACTCCTGCCACATGATAGCCTAGCTGCCCTGGGGTGGCAATCGGTCGGGCCGTGGAGCGGCCTGCCGGAGCCGAGCGCGATATTGGGTAATGAGCAGGTAGGCGGCCGGATAGGAGACCAGCGCGCCCAGAAGGCTGAGCGCCAGCCCGCCGATGAAGAAGGGAAGGGCGTAGGGAGCGACCTGTTGATACAGGGACGCCGGGCTCAGGTCCGACCAGTTGAACGGGGCGGTCTCCGGCAAGCCCAAGAGCTGGAAGCCGGTCCAAAAGGTGGCGGCCAGGATGGGGACCGCCGTCCAGGGGTTGTTGATGAAGGCTCCGGCGAAGAGGGCGATGGCGTTCAGGCGGAACGCCCAGGCGCAAAAGGCTGCGCTCAGCGTGTGCAGCCCGTAGGTGGGCGAAAAGGCGATGAAGACGCCGATCGCAAAAGCCAGCGCGGTCTTGCGCGGGGGTTCGTCGAGGTGCAGGAGCTGCTTCAAGTGCGATCGGATCTGCTGGAGCGAGACCATCACGGCTCCGGCCGGCCCGCGCGTGCGGGGCGGAAATGCTGATAGCTGGTGATGGATAAGCTTGCCAGACTCCCTGTTGGCTGCCTTACGCGGAGCCCGAAGGCCTTGGGACGGATCACCCCGATGCGTGTGCATCGGCATCCTGCCGCGCGAACCAGCCGCTCGACTGTCTCGCGCAGGCGAGGGGGCACCGTGAACAGGAGCTCGTAATCCTCCCCGCCGGTCAGGGCGAGCGCGACCGGATCGCGGCCTCGGGCCTTGGCATAGGCTCTGCACTGGGGCGACAGGGGCAGAGCCGCAGCCTCGATCTCCGCGCCGACGCCGCTCTGTCTGCAGAGGTGAGCCAAGTCGCCGGACAGGCCGTCAGACAGGTCGATCGCGGCCGTAGCCAGACGGTGCTCGGCGAGCAGTTGCCCCTCCCTGATCCGCGCTGCCGGACGGAGGTGCCGACCGATCAGGAACCGTGCCGGCCCGAGGCCGCGGCTCCGCCTGTTGCGGCGAGCGGCGAGGAGCTCCAGCCCGGCCAACGCGTCGCCCAACGTCCCGGTGACATAGAGCAGGTCGCCGATCCTCGCCCCGTCTCGCCTCAGCGCGTGGTTCGGCCTGACCGTACCGAGCAAGGCGACGCCGATGAAGAGCCCCCCACGGGATTCGGAGGTGTCTCCTCCGACCAGCTCCACCCGCGGGGACCGGCAAGCCCGCATGAGCCCGCTGTAGAGAGCCCGGACCTCCGAGGTCCGGTGGGAGGGCGGGATGGCGAGCGAGACCAGCAGGTACCTCGGCACGCCGCCCATCGCCGCGATGTCGCTCAGGTTGGCGATCGCCGCCTTGTAGCCGATCTCCTCCATCGAGGCGGTAGAACGGACGAAATGGACGCCCTCGGCCAGCAGGTCGGTCGTGACGAGGAGCTGCCGGCCGGGCGGGAGCCTGATGAGCGCCGCGTCGTCGCCGATCCCCCGCAGGACCGAGGGGCCGGTTCGCCCGAATCGGCGGTGCAGGTCGGCGATGAGTTGAAACTCGCTGAGCCGGAGCGAGGGGAGGCGATGCCGAGACCGACGCGGGACGTGTCGGTCCATGCTCACATGGCAGGGACGAGCGGTCGTGGACGGGGTCCGATCCTCGCCTTGCCGTCTCGGCCAAGTTTGGGTCGTTGGGGCTTCGGGCGATGAGATGCGGGTCGGCCGTTCGGATTGTGGGGCTTCCCGGCCTTGGCGTTCGGCTCCGACCTTCGTCGCAGGGAGGCCTTGATGACGTCGTCCATGGTCTCGGCGAACACCAAGCGGATGCCGCGCAGCAGGTGCTTGGGGATCTCCTCCAAGTCCTTCTCGTTGCGTTTGGGCAGGATCACCGTGGAGAGCTTGGCCCGCTTGGCGGCGAGGATTTTTTCCTTGAGCCCGCCGATGGGAAGCACCCGGCCTCGGAGCGTGATCTCGCCGGTCATGGCCACGTCGTGGCGCACCGGCACATTCGTGAGCAGGGAGGCCAGGGCCGTCGCCATCGTGATGCCGGCCGAGGGCCCGTCCTTGGGGATGGCGCCGGCCGGAACGTGGATGTGAATGTCGACTTTGGAGAACAGGTCGGGGTTGATGCCGAGCAGCTTTTCGCGCGAGCGGACGTAACTCAAAGCCGCCTGCGCCGACTCCTTCATCACGTCCCCCAGGTGACCGGTCAACGTCAGCTGCCCCTTGCCCTTCATCATCGTCGCCTCGATGTGGAGGACGTCGCCGCCGGTCTCGGTCCAGGCCAGACCGGTCCCCACGCCGATCTCGTCCTTTTCCTGCTCCGCCTCCGGCAGGAACTTGGGTACGCCGAGATACTTGTGCAGGTTGGCCGGCGCGATCGCATAGCACTGGATCTTGCCCTCGGCGACTTTCTTCGCCACCTTCCGCATGACGTTCGCGATCTCGCGCTCGAGGTTTCGGACGCCGGCCTCCCTCGTGTAGTGGGACACGATCTGCCGCAAGGCCGGATCGGTGATCCGGATGTGCTCCTCCGTGATCCCGTGCTCCTTGAGCTGCCGCGGGATCAGGTAGCGCTGGGCGATCCCGAGCTTTTCCTCTTCGGTGTACCCGGGGATCTCGATGATCTCCATCCGGTCACGCAGGGCGGAGAGGATGGGGTCCATGAGATTGGCGGTCGTGATGAACATCACTTCGGAGAGGTCGAACGGCACGCCCAGATAGTGGTCGCTGAAAGCGTGGTTCTGCTCCGGATCCAGCACTTCCAACAGGGCGGCCGAGGGGTCCCCGCGGAAATCCATGCCGACCTTGTCCACCTCGTCCAGCATGAAGACGGGGTTGGCCGTGCCGGCCTGCTTGATGCCCTGGATGATGCGGCCCGGGAGGGCGCCCACGTAGGTCCGGCGGTGGCCGCGAATCTCGGCCTCGTCTCGGACGCCGCCCAGGCTGATGCGGACGAATTCCCGCCCGAGGGCCCGGGCGATCGACTTGCCGAGGGACGTCTTCCCGACGCCGGGGGGGCCGACGAAGCAGAGGATCGGCCCTTTCATCCTGTCCTTCAGCTTGCGGACGGCCAGGTACTCGAGGATGCGCTCCTTGACCTTTTCCAGGTCGTAGTGGTCGTCGTCCAGCACCTTCGCGGCGGCTTTGATGTCCAGGTTGTCTTTGGATTTCTTGCTCCAGGGCAGCTCGACCATCCATTCCAGGTAGGTCCGGACCGTCGCTGATTCCGCCGTGTCCGGGTGCATCTTCTCCAGGCGCTTGAGGTGCTTCTCGCACTCCTTCAGCACCTTGTCGGGCATCTTGGCGTCTTTGACACGCTTGCGGAATTCGGCGATCTCCTCGGCTCGTTCGTCCAGCTCGCCGAGTTCCTTCTGGATCGCCTTGAGCTGCTCGCGCAGGAAATACTCCCGCTGGGTCTTGTCCATTTCGCCCTTGGCCTGGGCTTGGATCTTCTGCTGCATGGACAGGACCTCGACCTCTTTGGCCAGGATCTCGCTGACCCGCCGCAGGCGCGCCACCGGATCCTCGATCTCCAGGACATCCTGCGTGGCTTCCACCTTGAGCCCCAGGTTGGAAACGACCATGTCGGCCAGTCGGCCCGGGTCCTCGAGATTTTCGATGACCACCATCACGTCGGGCATGAGCACCTTGCCGAGGCTTACGATCCGTTCGAGCTGCTCCTTGACGGTCCTCATCACGGCCTCGGCCTCGAGCGGAGAGGTCGCTGGCTGGGAGTCAGCCACCTTGGCGATCCGGACCGAGTAGTAGGGCTCGGTCTGGATGTACTCCAGGACCTTCCCTTTCGAAACGCCCTGCACCAGGATCTTGATGCGTTCGTCCGGCAGCTTGAGCATCCGCATGATGACCCCGATGGTGCCGACCGTGTGGATGTCCTCGGGTTTGGGATTTTCCACGTCCAGGGCCTTTTGGGTGGCCAGGAAAATCATGCGGTTGCCGGCGAGCGCGGCCTCGATGGCCTTGATCGACATGTCCCGCCCGACGAACAGGGGCAGCACCATGTAGGGGAAGACCACGATGTCCCTGACCGGGAGCAGCGGCAGCTGGTCGGGGATCTCTACGTTTTGAATGTCGCGTTCGGCCGGCTCAGCGGGCATGGAACTGGGTCCTTTGTGAACGTCTCCTCGATTTCACGGAAGCAGGGTCGGCGTCAACGCAACTGCTTGAGGTACCTGGCGAACGGCGGCCCCAGCGTCGGATTCTTGAGCGCGAACTCGACGGTGGCTTTGAGAAATCCCAGCTTGTCCCCGGCGTCGTACCGTTGCCCCTGGATCTCCTGGGCGTAGATCGGAGCGGTTTGCGCCAGGAGCCGCAAGGCGTCGGTCAGCTGAATCTCCTGATTCTTGCCCGGCTCCGTCTTTTCCAGGCAGGGGAAGATCTCCGGCGCGAGCACGTAGCGCCCGATGACGGCGTAACGGGACGGAGCAGCGGCCGGAGCCGGCTTCTCGACCAAGTCGAGCACCCGATGGAGCCCTCCCGCCACGCGTCTGGCTTCCACGATGCCGTAGTGCCGGACCTGGCTTCGCGGGACCTTCTGGACGCCCAACACCGCGCCGTTTCCCCGATCATAGACCTGAATGAGCTGGGCCGTGGCCGGGATCCGGTGCGCGATGATCTCATCGCTCAGGAGAACGGCGAAGGGCTCGTCGCCGATCAGGTGCCGCGCACACAGGATGGCGTGGCCCAGTCCACGCGGCTCCGACTGGCGGACGTAGCAAAAATTGGCGATCTCGGAGATCTGCCGGATGTCGCGCAGCAACTGGGCCTTGCCGTTGCCTTTCAGGTTTTCTTCCAGTTCGAAAGAGCGGTCGAAGTGGTCCTCGATGGCGCGCTTGCCCCGCCCCGTGATGACGATGATATCCTGGATGCCAGAGGCGACCGCTTCCTCTACGGCGTACTGGATCAGCGGCTTGTCGACCAGGGGCAGCATTTCCTTGGGGGAGGCTTTGGTGGCCGGCAGGAAGCGGGTGCCGAGACCGGCCGCGGGGATGACCGCTTTCCGGATCGCGATGGGCGCCATAGATAGTTTGGATACTAGGGGATCGTTCGGCGCGATGTCAAGGCAACCCGGCCCGGTGCGGGACAACCTTAAAGCGGGCTCGACGAGGAGAAATTTGCTTTACATTGCGTCCGTCATCCCCTTATAATTCCTAGGTTTTTCACAAACTTTCGTGAGAGTATTGGTGGGGTCCTGCCCTATTCATTTCATGCTTGGACTGTTCGGTGACGTGAAGGCTGTCAGGCGAAGTCCTCTCACAAGTGTCCAGCCCGCAAAGACGATTCCGGCACGCCCTGGTCGGCCATCCCTTCCGGAAAGGCCGCAGTGACCAGTCGTGGCAGGAGTCGGTTGATCGGACTCGTTGCCGTGGCGGTTGCGGTGGTCGCGCTTCTTGGCGCTCCGTCGGGTGGCCTTCATGCCCAGGACAGCGTGCAGAAGGTCAAATCGATCGAGATACGCGGGAACAAGCGTATCGAGGAGCCCGCCATCCGTGGCCGGATCACGCTCAAGGTCGGGGAGCCCTACACGAGCGAGGCCGTCCGGACGCAGATCCGGCTCATCTACGAGATGGGTTTTTTCGAGGACGTCCAGATCGAGACGGAGCGGGTGATCGGCGGGGTCGCGATCACGTTCGTGGTCCGCGAGAAGCCCTTCATTACCGAGATCGTCTTCGACGGCAACCAAAACCTGAGCGACGACAAGTTGCAGGAGAAAATCACGATTCGCAGCCAATCCTTTCTCGATCAGCAGCAGGCCAAGGAGAGCGCCGAGAAGATCCGGCTGGCGTACCAGGAGGACGGTTACGCGGACGCCCGCGTGGTACCCATCATCCAGACCCTGGACGAAGACCGTAAGCGGCTCACGTTTTTCATCCGGGAGGGAGACCGAGCCAAGGTCAAAACCGTCATCTTCGACGGCATGAAGCACGTCACGAAAAAGGAGCTGTTCAAGGTCATGGCCACCCGCCAGTGGGTCTGGCTCCTTTCCAATTTCACGGATGCCGGCATTCTCAAGAAGGAGGAGCTTGGCAACGACGTCGAGCGGATCAAGGAAGTCTACCTGAACAAGGGGTACCTCAACATCCAGGTCGGGTTCCCGACGGTCGAGCTGACCGACGACAAGAAGTGGTACATCGTCACGTTCAACATCGTCGAAGGGGAGCCTTACAACGTCGGGGAAGTGGGCTATCGGGGCAACACGGTCTTCGAGGAGCCCGAGCTCAAAGTCGGCGCCAAGGTTATCCAGGGGGACGTGTTCCAGCGGGCCAAGATTCGGGACGAGATCACCAGGCTGACCGAGCTCTACGGGGGCAAGGGCTATGCGTTCACGGACGTCAACCCGGCGGTGACGCCCGATCCTCAGACCAAGACGGCCAAGATCCTCTTTCACATCAAGGAGGGCGAGCTGATCCGGGTGCGGGAGATCGTGATCACGGGCAACGACAAGACCCGCGACAACGTGATCCGGCGCGAACTACGGCTCGACGAACAGGACGTCATCGACACCGTGGCCATCAAGCGGAGCTTCCAGCGGCTGAACAACCTCAACTTCTTCGAGACCGTCGAGATCCTGCCCAGGCAGGTGGCTCCCGACAAGGTGGACTTGGACGTCAAGGTGAAAGAAAAGCCCACGGGCATGTTCAGCATCGGCGGCGGCTTCAGCACGTTGGATCGGTTTGTGGCGGTCGCGGACATTACGGAGGGCAACCTGGGGGGGCGTGGCTGGATGGGTCGGATCCGCGGCCAGCTCGGCCAGTTGCGCACGGTGGGGCTCGTCACGTTCCGCGACCCCTATCTCAACGATTCGTTGACGTCCCTGCAGGTGGACGTGTACCGGTCTCAGACGTTCTTCGGCGCCTTTTTTGAAGACAAGGCTGGCGTGAGCGCCACCTTTGGGCGGTGGTTTTCAGAGTACGCCTCCGGGAGCTTCAGCTTGGTGGCCGAACAACTCAAATATCAGGACCCGGAAGAGTACTTTAACAGTTTTAACCCGTTCGGCACGTCGGGAGGGGCCGGCGGGTTTGGGTTTGGCGTCGCTCCCGAGTTCATCAGGCGGCAGTTTGGGACCCAGACCACGACCGGCTTCCGCAGCTCGCTGGCACGAGACAGCAGGGACTACTATCTGGATCCCAGGACCGGCGGGCGTTATGCGATCAATTTCGACTACGGCACGCCCTATCTGGGGGGGACCAACCATTTCGTCAAGCTCGCCCTCGATGGGATCCAATATTGGCCCCTGCCTTGGGACTTGCGCCATTCGTTTCGGGCCAGGTTCGGTACGGTGGAGGGCGTGGGAGGAAAACCGATCCCGATCACCGAGCGGTATTACGTGGGCGGCATCAATACCATGAGGGGCTTTGTCTTCGGCCAGGCCGGTCCGAAAACGTCGGACGGATTTATCGTGGGCGCCGCCCGCGAGCTCATCTTCAACTATGACTTCATTTTTCCGATTTCATCCGAAGCCAAGCTGAACGGGGTGATCTTCTTCGACTACGGCAAGGGATTCGACGATAATGAGAGATTGAGCTTGAATCTGCGCCGGGCGGCCGGTGTGGAAGCCAGGTGGATTTCGCCGTTCGGACCGCTCCGTGTGGCCTACGGGTTCAACTTGAAGCGCGAGCCGATCGAGCGGGAGGCCGTGTTTGAATTTTCCGTCGGCTCGCTGTTCTGAAGAGGCCCGCAGCTAATAGCGAACAAGGAAGGAGACACCCTGTCGTGGCTCGAATCAAAAAGGTGGCTGGTCGGGGAGTGCTGGCGGCGGCCGCCATTGTCCATCTCGCCGTGTGGGGTTGTGCAGCGGGGCAGACGACGAGTCAGACGAATCCGGGGGCGCGCGTCGGCGTGCTCGAAATCGAGAAGGTCTTCGCCGAGACGGCCGCCGGCAAGCGGGCCCAGGAGTCGCTCAACACCTTTGTCAGGAACCGCCAGGCCCTGATCGAGCTGGAGGCCAAGGAGTTGAAGCGGATGGAGGAGGACCTGATCAAGCAGGCCAGCGTGCTCAGCGCCAATGCGAGGAAGGAGCGGGAAGACCAGTTCCGCCGACGCGTGGCCGAGTTTCAGCAGAAAGAGGGCGAGCTGAACCGGGAAATCCAGGAGAAGCAGAGCGAGGTGCTCGACGGGTTCCGGGAAAAGGTCGAACGGATCACGGCCAAGGTGGCCCAGCAATTGGAGTTGCAGGTGGTGATCCAGAAGGGGCGTGGCCGGGGCAGCCCGATCATCTACAACGAGCCAACGGTCGATGTGTCCGGCAAGGTGATCGAAGAGTTCAGCAAGGAGCATCCATAGCCCGGCGGCAGGATTCGGACTCGGGCGTCACGAGGAGAAGGGGAGTATGAGGCGAGGAGACCTGCTCATAGTCAGTGCGGTAGTGCTGTTGATGCTCGACCAGGCTGCCGGCCTGGCGGCGGAGGCCTTCAAGGTCGCGGTGATCGATCAACAGGCCATTCTGGAACGGACGAAGTCCGGCAAGCGCATCGTCGAGACCATGAAGGAGTTCGCGACCAGCCGGCAGCGCATCCTGGCGGCTGACGACGAGGAGTTGAAGGGTCTTGAGAAGGAGCTTCGCGAGCAGGGTGGCGGAATGAGCGAGGCGGCCCGGCGGGACAAGCAGGAGGCCTTCCGCGTCAAGTTCGAAGGCTACCAGCGCCGAGTGCAGGAGTTCAATCGCGAGATCCAGAGCAAACAGAAAGAGCTGGGCGACGAGTACATGAAGAAGATCAACGCGGTCGTCACGGAACTGGCCAAGAAGGAAGGATACGTGGCTGTGCTGGACAGGGGGAGTGAGGCCACCATGAAGATCGTCATCTACAGCCGAAGCACCATTGATCTCACGGACCAGGCGGTCAAGGAGATTGACCGGCGGTTTCCGTGAGCGGGACTTGAAATCGGCAGGAGAGGAGGCGGGCATGACCATCGACATCGGGGAGATCCTGGCGCTGCTCCCCCATCGGTATCCCTTTCTGCTCGTAGATCGGATCCGTGAGCTGGAGGTGGAGCGTCGCATCGTCGGGATCAAAAACGTGACGGTCAACGAGCCGTTCTTTCAAGGGCACTTTCCGGATCGCCCGATCATGCCCGGCGTGTTGATCCTGGAAGCGATGGCCCAGGTCGGAGGGGTGCTTGCGTTCAAGTCCTTCCCGGCGGCGGGTCAGCCGGTGGTCTATTTGACCGGAGTGGATCAGGCCAAGTTTCGCAAACCTGTCGTGCCGGGCGATCAGCTGCGAATGGAACTGGAGGTCGTCCGGCGGCGTCCGCCGTTCTGGAAGATGCAGGGCAAGGCCTACGTGGAGGCCGATCTGGTGTGTGAGGCCGAGTTGACGGCGATGGTCACTGAAGAACGGAGCGAAAAGACGTAATGCGGCATGGGTCATCCGTCATTCGACGGAAGCGACAGGAGATTCTTCCACGCATGGCGAGCGACGAATGACGGTGACGTTTCCGAGGAGGTACGAGTGCAGATTCACCCGACAGCGATTGTCCATCCGAAAGCCGAGCTGGGCCAGGACGTGGAGGTCGGGCCCTATTCAATCGTCGGCGAGCATGTCAAGATCGGACGGGGTACCAAGTTGGTCGCTCACGTCTACGTGGAGGGCTGGACCGAGATCGGCGAACGGTGCCAGCTCTACCCCTATGCATCGATCGGGGCTCCGCCTCAGCACCTGCAGTACCGGGGCGAGCCGACCCGCGTGATCATCGGGCATGACACCATCCTGCGGGAATACGTGACGGTCAACCGGGCCACCGTCGCGGGCGGCGGGACGACCAGGGTCGGGAGTCACAATTTCCTGATGGCCTACGTCCACGTGGCCCACGACTGCGACCTGGGCGATCATGTGATCATGGCCAACGCCGCGTCCCTCGCAGGGCACATCACGATCGGCGAGCACGCCATCATCGGGGGGCTCGTGGGGATCCACCAATTCGTACGCGTCGGCGCCTACGCGATGATCGGCGGGTGCACCGCCCTGGGACAGGACGTCCCGCCCTTCATGCGGGCAGCCGGGGGCTATCGGGCCAGGCTCTACGGGCCCAACTCGGTCGGCCTCAAGCGGCACGGGTTTTCCAACGACCGGCTGACCGAACTGAGGCGAGCCTACGAACTGCTGTTCCGTTCCGGACTCCGCATGGCCGACGCCTTGAAGCAGGCGCGGGACGAGTTCGGGGACAACCAGGACGTGCAGGTCGTGGTGGCGTTCATGGAGGCGACCAAGCGGGGCATTGTCCGGTCCGCCGGCCTCGATGAAAGGGAGGACGAGGGAGGGGAATAGATCAGTGGGGCAACCGGAGCGACAGAAGCCGGAGCTGCCGTCGCCAGGGGAGCGGATCGGCCTGATCGCCGGCAACGGGCGGTTCCCCATCATCTTCGCGGAGAACGTCCGGCGACTGGGGTATGCGGTGTCCGCGGTCGCCCACGTCGGAGAGACCGAGCCGGAGCTGGAGAAGTACGTCGACCACATCCACTGGGTCAAGATCGGGCAGTTCAACAAGCTCATCCAGGCGCTCAAGGCCGACGGAGTCCGCCAGGCGGTCATGCTCGGCGGGATCAGCAAGACGCACGTGTTCACCACCGTCATGCCGGATCTCAGGGCCCTGGCGGTCGCCAGCCGCCTCAAGCAGTGGAAGGATGACGCGATCTTGCGGGAGATCGCGGCGGAGCTGGAGGGCGAGGGCATCACGGTCCGGGAATCCACCTTCGGGCTCAGCGGAGTCCTGGTCGAGGAAGGCGTGCTCACGACGCGCCGGCCGAGCAATCGGGAGTGGGAGGACATCCGGTACGGCTGGGAGATCGCGCGGGAGATCGGTCGGCTGGACATCGGCCAGTGCGTGGTGATCAAAGATCGGGTCGTGGTCGCGGTCGAGGCGGTGGAGGGGACCGATGAGGCCGTCCGTCGCGGGGGCGCGCTGGCCCGCGAAGGGGCCGTCGTGGTCAAGCGGTGCAAACCCCAGCAGGACCTCCGCTTCGACCTGCCGGCCGTCGGTCCCACGACGATCCAGACGATGGCGTCGGTGCAGGCCGCCGCCCTCGTCGTCGAGGCGGAGCGCAGCGTGCTGCTCGACCGGGAGGAGACGATCCGCAGGGCGGAGCACTCGGGCATCGCCGTGGTCGGCCTCGCTGAAGAGGGCGTGAAGCGCGAAGCGTGAAGCGTATCTCTATTTCGGTAGAGCTGCGCATTGCGTTGTACGGGGAACGTTTCACGAGCAACGGGATACGTGAAGAAGGTACGGGCCGGCGTCATCGGGGTGGGCCACCTGGGTCAACACCACGCCCGCCTCTACGCCGCGCTGCCGGAGGTCGAGCTGGTCGGGGTCATGGACGCCGACCCTGCGCGGGCGCAGATGATCGGGGAACGGTACGGCGCCACGCCGGTCTCCACACTCGCCGACTTGCTGCCGCAGGTCCAGGCGGTGAGCGTAGCGGTTCCGACCTCGGCCCACCACGAGATCGTGAAGGTCTGCCTGGAAGCCGGGGTGCACGTGCTCGTCGAAAAGCCGATCGCGGTGACCAGCGCCGAGGCGCAAGACCTCGTCGAGCTGGCCGGGCGGCGCGGGCTGGTGTTGCAGGTCGGCCACATCGAACGGTTCAACCCGGTGATCCGGGCCGTACGCCCGCACATCGGGAAGCCGGGCTTCATCGAGTGCCACCGTCTCAGCCCGTTCGGGGAACGGGGGACGGACGTGGACGTGGTTCTGGACCTGATGATTCACGACCTGGACATGATCCTGTCCTTCGAGCCGGGACCGGTCGAAGAAGTGCGCGCGGCCGGCGTGCCGGTGCTCTCGCCGAACATCGACATCGCGAACGCCCGGATCGCGTTCGGCAGCGGCTGCGTCGCCAACCTGACGGCCAGCCGCGTCTCCACGACCCGCATGCGCCGGCTCCGGCTTTTCCAGCGGGACGCCTACGTCTCGGTGGACTATCAGACGCGCCAGGGGGTCATTTTTCGCCGGCTGGTCGAAGAGGGGAAGCGGCCGGAGATCACGGTCGAGCAGGTCCAGGGGAGCGACGAGGAGCCCCTCAAGCTGGAGATGGAGTCCTTCGTCACGGCCGTCGCTGGCGCAACCCGGCCCGTGGTCAGCGGAGAGGACGGAGCGGCCGCGCTGGAGCTGGCGCACCAGGTCCTCGAGGCCATCAGGCAGTTCATGCGCCGCCACGAACAGGCGTGCGAATGGTGATCGGTGATGAGTGATCGGTAAGGAGGCTCTGAATACCGTGGCTGGCCACCTGTCACCTGTCACCTGTCGCCCATCACCACGTATTTTGATCGTGACCGGTGAGGCCTCGGGAGACCTGCACGGGGCGAACTTGGCCGCCGCCATCCGCGCGCTGTGTCCAGAGGCCGAGATTCTTGGCGTCGGCGGTCCGAAGATGCAGGCTGCGGGCGTCAAGCTGATCCTCGGGATCGAGGGGCTGACCGCGATCGGGATGATCGGGTGGGCCGTGCTCAGCCGGAGCGTCCGGACCTACGTGACCCTGGCCCGCTTTCTGCGTCGGCAGCCGCTCGGCGCCGTGGTCTTCGTTGACAATCCCGGGCTGAACCTGCGCCTGGCCCGGGTCGCGAAGCGCGCGGGGCACCGGGTCGCCTATTACGTCGCTCCCCAGATCTGGGCCTGGCACGCCGGCCGGATCAACGTGATCAAGCGGGTCGTGGATCGCATGATCGTCATCCTGCCGTTCGAACGCGAGATCTACGAGCGGGCCGGGGTGCGCTGCGACTTCGTCGGCCATCCGCTGCTGGACGTCGTGGCGCCGTCCTACGACCGCTCCGAGCTCCGCAAGCGCTTCGGGGTGGACGGGGCCTCGCGGGTCATCGGGTTCCTGCCGGGGAGTCGGGAGCGGGAGGTCCGCGATCTGCTGCCGGTGATGCTGCGCGCCGCCGCGACCCTGGCCCGGACGCATCCGGGCCTGCAATTCGTGCTGGCCCAGGCGGCGTCGCTCTCGGCGCGTCTGCTGGAGGATCTGCTGGCTGGCTCCGGCGTGAGCGTTCGGGTCGTGCGGGACCAGCCGAACGAGGTCATGGCGGCCTCGGACCTGCTCTTCGTCGCGTCGGGAACCGCGACCCTGCAGGCGGCGCTCGTCGGGACGCCCATGGTCATTCTTTACCGCGTCTCCCGGCTGACCTATTGGCTCGGCCGCCTCCTGGTCCGGGTCAAGTGCATCGGGCTGGTCAATCTGGTGGCCGGTCGCAAATTCGTGCCCGAGCTCATTCAGCGGGACGCGACGCCCGAGCGGCTCTGCGAGGAGGCGAGCCGTTTGCTCGACGACGAACTGGCCAACAGGGAGATGAGCGCGGCGCTGCGCCGCGTGCGGGAGGAGCTCGGCGAGCCGGGGGCGTCTCGGCGCGCGGCGGCGGCGGTCTTGTCGGAGTGCCGGACATGACCGTGTTTCTCAGGCTCGCCCGCTATCTTCTGCACTACCGGTTCCGGCTGGTCGTGGCGTTCGTCTGCTCCGGCCTGGTCGCGGCCTTCTCTGGCGCCTACGCCTGGCTCGTGCGCCCGGTGCTGGACGGCATCTTCATCAACAAGGACGAGCGGCTCCTGATCGTGCTGCCGGTGGCGATCCTGGCCGTGGCCGTGCTGAAGGGTCTGGCCAATTACGGGCAGAGCTACTTGATGAACTACGTCGGCAACCAGACCGTCGCCGACATCCGCGACGAGCTGTTCCTCCACATCCTGCGCCTTCCCGTCGGCTACCATGACGCCAACACGACCGGACGCCTGATGTCGCGCATCGTCAACGACGTCAGCCTCATGGCCAACGCCGTGGCCAACGTGCTGAAGGACCTGTTCCAGCAGGGGCTGACCTTCCTCGCGATGGTGGGCGTCATCTTCTACCAGAACTGGAAGCTGGCCGCCCTGTCCGCGGTCGTGATCCCGGTCTCGCTGCACACGATGCTCCGCATGGGGCAGCGGCTGCGCCGGCTGGCCACCAGCGGGCAGGAGCGGGTCGGAGACATGACGTCGGTCCTGCAGGAGGCCCTGGTCGGCATCAGGATCGTCAAGGCGTTCGGGCAGGAAGAAGCCGAAGGGGGGCGCTTCCGTGACAGCAACAGGGCGTACCTGCGCACGAGCATGAAGGCCACCCAGGTGTCCGCGCTCGCCTCCTCCTACATGGAAGTCATCGGAGTGGTCGGCGTCGCCGCCATCATCTGGTACGGCGGGTACCTGGTGATTCACGGAGCGATGACGCCCGGGTCGTTCTTCTCGTTCCTGGCGGCCATGTTCATGGCCTACACGCCGATCCGTCGCCTGTCCGGGGCCAACAACACGATCCAGCAGGCCCTGTCGGCGGCCGAGCGGGTCTTCGCCGTGCTGGATCTCGCGGGCGAACAGAGCCGGGACCGGGGGCGCAAGGACCTGGCGCCGATCCGTTCTTCGCTGGAGTTCCGGGACGTGACCTTCAGGTACGAGGGAGGCGACCGCCCTGCGCTCCAGCACGTCAATTTGACGGTTCGGGCCGGCGAGGTCGTCGCCCTGGTCGGGAGCAGCGGGAGCGGAAAGACCACGCTGGTCAGCCTGGTGCCCAGGTTTTACGAGCCGACGGAAGGGGCGGTGCTGATCGACGGGCAGGACGTCCGCGGGTACACCCTCCGCTCCCTGCGCGCCCAAATCGGCATCGTGTCCCAGGACACGGTCCTGTTCGACGATACGGTCAGGAACAACGTCGCGTACGGGCGGGTTGCGGCGACCGAGGAGGAGATCGTGCAGGCGGCCAAGGCGGCTTACGCCCACGATTTCATCGAGCGGCTCCCGGACGGGTATCGGACGCTGATCGGGGAGAACGGGGTCAAGCTCTCGGGTGGTGAGCGGCAGCGGTTGGCCATCGCCCGGGCGATCCTGCGTGATCCGCCCCTGCTCATCCTGGATGAAGCGACCTCCTCGCTGGATTCCGAGTCCGAACGCATCGTGCAGCTCGCCCTGTCGAACCTGATGAAGAACCGCACGACCCTCGTCATCGCGCACCGGCTCTCCACCGTCCAGCGTGCGGATCGGATCGTGGTGCTGGACGGGGGGCGCATTGTGGAAATGGGCACCCACGAGGAACTGCTTGCACGGGGAGGGCCCTACAAGCGGCTCTATGCGATCCAGTTCCAGACCGAGGAAATGACGCCGTCGCCTTCGTGAACGGGTAATCCGGTGGGGTATTCGCGTACGCTGAGTTGGCTCAAGCTGCACCTGGTTCCACCGGTCGGCGCCTTGGCGATCCGGCTGCTGGGGAAGACCCTGCGGATCCAAACCGTGGGGACCGAGGTCGTCGACCGGCTCTACCGGCAGGGAACCAACTGCATCTTTGCCTTCTGGCACAGTCGGCAACTGATGATGCCGCTCGCCTATCGCGGGACCGGGGCCCACGTCCTGATCAGCGAGCATCGGGACGGCGAGTTGATCCAGCGGATCGTCGCACGCTTCGGCTTTTCCGCGGTCCGGGGGTCCACCACCAGGGGCGGGGCGGCGGCGCTCCGGCAACTCATCCGGCTCGGCCAGTCCGGTGCGGACTTGGTCGTCACCCCCGACGGACCCAAGGGCCCGAGACAGGTCGCGCAGATCGGGGTGATCCAACTGGCCAAGGCTACGGGGCTGCCCATCGTCCCGCTCACCTTCGCCTGCTCAAAAAAAAACTCTTCGCGAGCTGGGACCGGTTCCTGGTTCCCTATCCGTCCGGACGAGGCCTGTTCCTGTGGGGCGAGCCGATCTGGGTCAAGCCCGACTCAACGGCTGAGGATCTGGAAGCCAAGCGGATCGAGTTGCAGGAAGCGTTGAACCGGATCACGGCGGAAGCGGATGAGGCCGTGACGCGTGACGGGTGACGCGTGACAGGTCACGCAGGTGAGCAAAGGCGGTTCTCCGTTCCTACGTGTCACGCGTCGCGTGTGGCGCATCCCGGGTCCTGCTGATGTGGTACCTGGCGTACAACCTTTTGCTCATCCTGGCTTCTCCCCTGATGCTGCTGGTTCTCCTGGCGAAAAAACGCTGCCGCCGGGGCTTGCCGCAGCGATTGGGGTTTCTGCCGGTGGGATTTCCTGGCCAGGACCGGCCCGTGCTCTGGGTCCATGCCGTCTCGCTCGGCGAGGCGGTGGCGGTCGCACCGTTGATTCGGGAGTTGCACCACCGTCACCCCGAATACCGAATCGTCGTCTCCACGGTGACCGAGACCGGGCGCGAAGCGGTGGAGCAGCGGCTTGCGGGAATCGCGGTTCATTGCTACGCCCCGCTGGATTTTCCCTGGGTGGTCTCGAAGGTCGTGGCACGGCTGAAGCCCCGCATCTTCCTGTTCGTCGAGACCGAACTGTGGCCCAACCTGCTCCGGATGTTGGCGCAACGCGGCGTGCCGGCGATCCTGGTCAACGGCCGGCTGTCCTCTCGTTCGTTCGAGCGGTATCGGCTCGTGCGGCCCTTCATGGCGAGGGTCCTTGGGAATGTGGCCCTCTGCCTGGCCCAATCGGGACGGGATGCCGAGCGTCTGGCCGCGTTGGGAGCGCCCCCGGATCGCGTCATCCGGACCGGCAGCATCAAGTTCGACCAGCCGGAACCGGCCAGGAGACTGGATCGAGCGGCTCTCGGATTGGCGGAAGGCGAAGAATTGATCGTGGCGGGCAGCACGCATCAGGGGGAAGAGGAGGCGATCCTGGCCGGCTACGAGCGGTTGCTGAGAGAATTTCCTCGGCTGGTGCTGATGCTGGCGCCACGCCACATCGAACGGTCCGGTGCGGTCGAGGCCATGGTGACGCAGAACGGCTTCAAAGCCGTGCGCCGAAGCAGGCTGGCCCCAGACGGATCCGGAGACAATCCGAGCGGCCCCCGCGTGATCGTTCTGGACACGAGGGGCGAACTCGCCGAGGTCTATCGGTATGCCGTGCTCTCGTTCGTCGGGGGCACGCTCGTCCCGGTCGGCGGGCACAATCTCCTGGAGCCGGCTGTCTGGGGTAAGCCCGTCTTCTTCGGTCCGCATACGGACCACTGTGCGGAGGTGGCCGCGCTGTTGCTGGAGGCTGGCGGGGGGATTCAAGTTCGCGACGGAGCGGGCCTGGGCGTTGCGATGATGCGGCTGCTCAAGGACCGTTCCGCTCTGCGGACCGCGGGAACCGCGGCCCAACAAGTTATCGCCGACAACCGCGGCGCCGTCCAGCGCAGCTTGGAATACATCGGAGCATACGTGCGGGGACGGTCCCACGGTCAGGCCAGCCAGGAACGGAGCGGAGTGGCCCCGCAGCCGGTTCCGCTCGGGAAACTGCCCCGGTGATCCGTTTCACCTTCTGGTTGACGGGGGGACCGATCGGATCTGCATGCGGGTTCTGCTGACAGGCTTGGCCGTGCCCTATGGGCTGGCGGTGAGGGCGAGGGCGCTCCTGTACCGGGTCGGATGGCTGCCGAGCCGGCGGCTCCCGCGTCCGGTGGTGAGTGTAGGCAATCTGACGGTGGGAGGGACCGGCAAGACGCCGATCGTCATCTGGATCGCCCAGCGGTTGACGGCCCAGGGGATGGCCGTGGCGGTTTTGAGCCGAGGCTACCGCCGTCGGACTCGGGGATCGTTCCTGTTGGTGTCGGACGGGGACACCGTCCTGGCCGGACCGGCCGATGCGGGAGACGAGCCGTATCTGATCGCCCAGCGCTGTCCCGGCGCGGTGGTGGCGGTCGGCGCGGATCGGTATCGGCTGGGGCGGTGGCTACTGGAGCGGAGCCCGAGGACCATTGATTGCTTCGTCCTCGACGACGGCTTCCAGCATCTGGCCCTGTGTCGCGACGTAGACCTCCTGCTCGTGGATGCGACGGATGCGGACGGGTTGGCCGGGTTGCTCCCGGCTGGCCGGTTGAGGGAGCCGCTGACAGCGGCCCGACGTGCGACCGCAGTGCTGATCACCCGCGCCGAGTCCCGGGCGGCCTGCGAGACCATGGCGCGGACCATCGAGGCGGCCGGGGTCTCGGGCCAGCCCATTTTCGTCCGGTTCAGGCCGGATGGGATCGTGCCGGTTGGGGGCGGATCCGCTCAAGAGGCGGAGGTCGTGGCGGGGCGCAAGGCGCTGGCGTTCAGCGGGATTGCCAATCCCCGGTCGTTCCACGAAACCTTGGCCGGCTTGGGGGTGACGTTGGTGGACAGCCTGGTCTTTCCCGACCACCATTGGTATCGGGCTGCCGAGTTGGAGGAGATCAGGCAACGGGCCGCCCGTGGCGGGGCCGAGCTGGTCCTCACGACCGAGAAGGATGCGGGTAAGGTAGCGCCTCTGCTCAAACCGGACGACCGGTTCCTGGCCGTGAGATTGGGCGCCGAGATTCTGCGGGGACAGGATCGGCTGGAGCGGCTGCTCTTCTCCGTGACGGGTGACAGGTGACAAGTAAAGAGCGAGAAGTCAGAACTGAGCAACTGGGAGGTATCGGCCACGCGTCACGCGTCACGCATCACGATTCCGTTCGGCGGATCCTGGTCCGCGGACCTAACTGGATCGGGGATGCGGTGATGTGCGAGCCGGCGGTGGCGGAGGTGCGCCGCCTGTTCCCGGCTGCAGAGGTAACGTTGCTCGTCAAGACGCCCGTGGCCGAGCTGTTCGCGCACCATCCGGCCGTGAGTCGGATCCTGGTGTATGAGGATCGGGAACGCCACGCGGGGTTGGGCGGCAAGTGGACTCTGTCGAGCCAGTTGCGCCGCCAGGGGTTCGACCTGGCCATCCTCTTTCAAAACGCGTTTGAAGCGGCGCTGCTCTCGTTTCTGGCTGGAATCCCCCGCCGTTACGGCTATGCGACGGACGGGAGAGGTCTGCTCCTATCCGATCCCGTTCCCGTGCCGGATCGGACGGCCGTCGCCCACCAGGTCCATTACTATTGGGATCTGCTGAAGCCCCTCGGAGCGACTGGCCGAGCTGGTACACCGCAGTTGTTTCTCGGGGATCAGGAGAAGGAGGCCATGGCTCGGCGCCTGGCTGAGGCGGGGATCGCCGACGGCGATCTGGTCATCGGCTTGAACCCCGGCTCGACCTACGGAGGGGCCAAGCGGTGGCTGCCAGAGCGGTTCGCAGAGGTCGCCGATCGGCTGGTGCGGGACAGTGAGGGAAAAGGGCGGACCATCCGCGTCGTGATCGTGGGGGCCGGAGGTGAGGAGGCTTTGGGCCAGTCCATTGCCGGACTCATGGAGACCGGACCGTCCGTGAAGCCCGTGGTCCTTTCCGGCCGGACCTCGATCCGGGAGCTCATGGCGGTCGTGCACCGGTGCGCCCTCTTCCTGACCAACGATACGGGCCCCATGCACATCGCCGCGGCGTTCGACGTTCCGGTCGTGGCCGTGTTCGGTCCGACGGATTGGCGGACGACGTCTCCGTTCGGCGGGCTCCATCGCGTCGTCCGTCAGCCGGTGGACTGCGCCCCCTGCCTGCTCCGGGAATGTCCGATCGACCACCGATGCATGACCCGGGTGACGGTCGGTCAGGTCTACGACGCAGCTTTCGAGCTCCTGCAACGTGGGCGAGAGGCTCGGGGCGAGAGGCTCGGGGCGAGGTTTGAACATCTAGCCCCTAGCCCCCTGCCGCCTGCCCCATTGGCCGGCACGACAGTCTTTCTAGACCGGGACGGCACGGTGAATCACGACACCGGCTATGTGAAGGGTCCGGAGGAGTTGGTGCTGTTTCCCGGCGTCGTCGAGGCGGTCGCGTGTCTCAAGCGGGCCGGCGCCCGCGTCGTGCTGGTGACGAACCAGTCCGGGGTCGCCAGGGGATTGATTGCGCCCGCTGCGCTGGAGGCCATTCACGCCCGGCTGCGGAGCCTCCTGGAGGCCGGCGGGACGACGCTCGACGGTCTCTACGTCTGCCCGCACCATCCCGACGACGGCTGCCCCTGCAGGAAGCCACGGACGGGGCTGGTGGACCGGGCGATCGCCGAGCTGGGGCTGGACCGGTCTTCGGCCTATGTCGTGGGCGACCAGCGCCGCGATATCGAGTTGGGATGGAACATTGGGGCGCGGACGGTGCTGGTAACCACCGGCCCCACCAGCGAGGAGGCGCTGGTGAGCCTGCGGGCTGACGGGACGCCTCCGGATGCGGTGGCGGGAAACCTGGGCGAGGCGGTGGAGTGGATCTTCCGGAATGCCGGATCCTTGCGTCGCGGAGCTCCGCTTCGCGATGTGACCTGGGCGGGGAGGGGATTGAGGTGATCCGGGTGGCTTGCATCGGGGCCGGCGCTTGGGGCACGAACCTCGTCCGGAGTTTCTCCGCCCTGGGGGCTCTGCACACGATCTGTGAACGTGATCCTGCTGTGTTGCAGCGCGCCGCCAAGGCGTATCCGGATGCCAAAGCCCGTGACTCCTATGAGGCTGTGCTGGCGGACCCGGAGGTCCAAGCAGTAGCCATCGCGTCCCCGGCCGGATCCCACGCGGCGATGGCCGTGGAGGCGCTGGAGGCGGGCAAGGATGTCTTTGTCGAGAAGCCCCTTGCACTGACCCTCTCGGATGGACGCCACGTGGTGCGGGCGGCTGAGCGGACCTCGCGGATCCTGATGGTCGGGCACCTCCTGCAATACCATCCGGCCGTGCGGGCTCTCCGCGACCTTGTCCTCAAGGGCGACCTCGGGAAGGTCCACTATCTTTACTCCACCAGGCTGAACATCGGAAAATTTCGGAGGGAGGAGAACATCCTCTGGAGCTTCGCCCCCCACGACCTCTCCGTGATCCTGATGCTGGTCGGCCAGATGCCCGCCACGGTCCAGGCGAGCGGCGGAACATATCTGCAGCATGGAGTGCCGGACGTGACGATGACGGCGCTCTCGTTTCCCAACGGCGTCAAGGCCCACGTCTTCGTGAGCTGGCTGCATCCTTTCAAAGAGCAAAAGCTGGTCGTGGTCGGGAGCCGGAAGATGGCGGTCTTCGACGACCTGTCCAAAGAAAAGTTGCTCCTGTATCCTCATCGCGTGGACTGGATTGACCATGCGCCGGTCGCTTTACGTGCCGACGCGGAGGTCGTTCCCGTTCCCACGGAGGAGCCGCTGGCTGCTGAGTGCCGGCATTTCCTTCGCTGTGTCGAACGGCGCCTCAAGCCCCGGACCGACGGGGAGGAGGCGCTCCGTGTGTTGGAGGTCCTGGAGGCGGGCCAGGCCTCGCTGGATCAGGGCGGAGCCTCGGTCCGTGTGCGGGCCGCGGGCCAGGGGGAGCGGGGCGCGCGCGCCGAAAAGCCGGCTGTGATTCCTCCGGGTGTCTGGGTGCATCCGACCGCCGTCGTGGACCAGCCGGCTCAGATTCTGTCCGGCACCAAGGTCTGGCACTTTTCCCACGTGCTGGCCGGCTCCCGGATCGGAGCCGATTGCGTAATCGGCCAAAACGTCGTCATCGGTCCGAACGTGACGATCGGCAACCGGGTCAAGATCCAAAACAACGTGTCGGTCTACGAAGGGGTCACGCTCGAGGACTTCGTGTTTTGCGGGCCTTCCATGGTGTTCACAAACGTGCTCAATCCCCGCAGCGCCATTCCACGGAAAGCCGAGATCAAGCCGACCCTGGTCAAGCGGGGCGCGACGCTGGGCGCCAACTGCACGGTGCTCTGCGGGGTGACCGTGGGACGGTGCGCCTTCGTCGGGGCCGGGGCGGTGGTGACGGAAGACGTGCCGGACTACTCGCTGGTGGTGGGCAATCCCGCTCGCCGGCTCGGCTGGATCTGCGCGTGCGGAATCAAGCTCGCGGTGCGGCGTGGACAGGCGGCGTGCCGGGTCTGCGGAGCCCAGTACGTCGTGAGCCGCAAAGCCGGGTGTCAACCGGTTGCGGATGCGGAATCGGAGGCGGGGCGTCGCCGTGCTCGTTCACGCTGATTTCCGGCGTGTCCTGATCATCAAGCCTAGCTCGCTGGGCGACGTGGTCCATGCCCTGCCCACCCTGGCTGCGCTGCGGGACCGATTTCCGAAGGCCCACATCGCCTGGCTCGTCAAGCGGCAGTGGGCGGACCTCCTGGAGCGGGCCGACGGGCTTGACGAGGTGTGGCCGGTGGAGCCGACCGTGGGCGGGTGGCTGGCTCAACTGCCTCGCCTCCGCTCGGCGCGCTTCGACCTCGTGGTGGATCTCCAGGGGCTGCTCCGAAGCGGCGCCCTCGCCTGGCTGAGCGGCTGTCCGGTCCGGCTCGGCTTCGCCACGGCCCGCGAGGCCAGCCCGATGTTCTACACCCACAAGGTGTCCGTTCCGTCTCCTCAAATTCATGCAGTGGATCGGTATCTGCTGGCCGCGACCGCCCTGGGCGCGACTGTCCGGGGGCGACCGGAGTTCCGTCTGCGACCCTCCACGGCCGATCGGGAAGACGTGACCCGACTGCTGACGGTGCACGGGCTGAAGGAAGGGACCAGGTGGATCGCGGTGAACGTGTCGGCCCGGTGGCCGACGAAGGTCTGGCCCCCCGAGCGGTTCGCGGCCCTCGCCGACGGTCTGCAAAGGGAAGGGCTCGGCTCCGCCGTGCTGATCGGCGGGTCGGATGAGCGGCCTGCCTCGCAGGCGGTGCGGACGTTGATGCGGACGCCCGCCATGGATCTCACGGGCAAGACGGCCCTGCGCCTCCTGCCTGCGCTGCTCGAATCGGCTGCGCTGCTCGTCACCAACGATTCCGGCCCCATGCACGTGGCGGCGGCGGTGAGGACGCCGGTCGTCGCCCTGTTCGGGGCCACGAGCCCGGTCCTGACCGGCCCGTACGGGACGGGCCACCGCGTGTTGACCCATCAGGTTCCCTGCAGCCCCTGCCTCAGCCGGACCTGTCGCAATCCGGTCCGGCTCGAATGTCTGGCTGGTGTGTCCTCCGAGCTGGCGTTGGAGGCGGTACGCGCCCAGTTGGCGCTCAAGCCGGAGCGTTGAACGGGCCATGAACATTCTGCTGGTCAGGCCGGACGGGATCGGCGACGAAATCCTGTGTCTTCCCGTCGCCTCGGCGTTGCGGCGGCTGAAGCCGGAGGCGCGCATCACGTTCCTCTCCAGCGACTATGCGGCCCCGGTCCTGGCGCACCATCCGGACCTCGACGAGGTCTGGACCGTCACGGGACGCGAGACCCTTTCCGAGTTGACCGCGTTCTTCCGCCGCGGGATCGACGCCGCCTTGTTTCTGAAGCCGTTCCGTCGCTTGATGCTGGCGGCCTGGCTCGCGCGGGTGCCGGCGCGGGTGGCAACCGGGTACCGGTGGTACAGTGTCCTGGCCAACCGACGGGTCTACGAGCATCGCAGCGATTTTTCCAAGCATGAGAGCGAGTACAATCTGGGGCTTCTGCGCGGCCTGGGCCTTGAGCCCGGCTCCGAGCCGCCGCCCGCGCTCGTGCTCACGGAAGAGGAGCGGCGGTGGGGGGCGCAACGGCTCGGCGGATTGCCGCAGCGGCGGATCGTGGTCCACCCGGGCGGGCTCTCGACGCGCCGATGGAAGGTCGAGCGTTACCGGGCCTTGACGAGACGCTTGCTCGACGAGGGACTGGGCGTGGTCCTGACCGGCAGCGCCGCTGAGCGAGAGGTGTTCCTCGATCGGCAGGCTCCGGAGCCGTCGGATGGCGAGGGCTTGCTGAACCTCATGGGAGAACTCACGGTGCGACAGCTCATGGCCGTCATTGGAGCCTGCCAGGTCGTCGTGTCGGGGTCCACCGGCCCGGCCCACCTCGCCGCGGCGCTGGGGGCGGCGACGGTCAGCCTGTTCGATCCACGGCGGAATCAGCTGCCGACTCGTTGGAAGCCGCTGGGCACCGGCACTATCCTGCGGCCGGATGTCCCGACCTGCCCCCGGTGCGTCTACGAAGCCTGTCCCTATTGGGATTGCCTGGACCGGATTACGGTCGAGCAGGTGACGGCGCGAGTCTCCCGGGCCCTGACCTCGGCTGATCCGGTCACGGTGATCCATGTCTAAGTTGTCCGTCTACGTGATCGCCTACAACGACGAGCCCAACATCCGGGCCTGCCTGGAGTCCGTCTCCTGGGCGGACGAGCTCGTCGTCGTGGATTCCTTCAGCACCGATGCGACCGAGAAAATCAGCCGGGAGTTCACCGACAAGGTCTATCAGCACGAGTTCCACGGGTTCGGCCGGCTGCGCAACGAGGCGGTTGCGCGCTGTACGCACGAGTGGATTTTTAGCCTGGATACGGACGAGCGGGCGACGCCGGAGATTCGGGAGGAGATTTGTCACGTGATCGGAGGGCAACCGGACGCGGACGCCTATTTCGTGCCCAGGAAGAATTACTTTCTCGGGCGCTGGATCCGCCACTCCGGCTGGTATCCCGATTACCGCCAGCCTCAGCTCTTCAGGAGGGGCCGGTTGCGGTACCGAGAAGACCTAGTCCACGAGGGGTTCGAGTTGGACGGGCGCATCGGTCATCTCAAGGAGCATGTGCTCCAGTATCCCTTCCGGGACATCGACCATTACCTGGCCAAAATGGACCGCTACTCGGACCTCATGGCCAAGCGCATGACGGAGCAGGGACGGACGTTCCACCCGCATCAGCTCGTGACGCATCCCTGCTTCGCGTTTCTGAAAATGTACGTCGCTCGGGCGGGATTCCTGGATGGGATGCCAGGGTTGATCCTGGCCGGTCTCTACGCCTATTACACGTTCATCAAATATGCTAAGTTCTGGGAGCGCGGCCGAGAGGGCGTGCGGGAATTGGCACGATAGGAAGAAGGTTCTGTGAAAGTCAGCGGATTCTCCATTTGCCGGAACGCGGTCAGGTTCGACTTTCCGATCGTCGAGGTGATCCGGTCCGCGCTGCCGATCGTGGACGAGTTCGTCGTCAACATCGGCCAGTCCGACGACGGGACGCTGGAGTTGATCCGCTCGATCGGATCCGACAAGGTCCGGATCGTCGAATCGTTCTGGGACGATTCGATGAAGAAGGACGGGCTCCTGTTCTCGCACGAAACGAACAAGGCCCTGTGCCGTTGCACCGGCGACTGGGCCCTCTATCTCCAGGCCGACGAGGTGCTCCACGAGGCCGATTACGAGACGATCCGCCGGTCGCTGCGGGACCACCTTTCGAATCCGACCATTCTCGGCTTGACGTTCCGCTACCTCCATTTCTATGGGGACTACCGGTCCTGCAACCCCTGGTTCTATCATCGGGCCGTCCGGATCATCCGCAACGACGGACAGGTGGAATCCTACGGGGATGCGGTGGGGTTCTGTCTGAAGGCGGACCAGGGGTACCTGCAGACCGTGCACAAGGATCGGGTCCGGCCATCGGGGGCCACGATCTATCACTACGGCTGGGTCAAGCCCCCGCGAGTCCTGCTGGAGAAATTCCGCTACCAGATTGCCCGGCACCATGGGGAGAACCCCGGGCCGGAGCAGGCTCGGATGCTCGCCCAGGAGGCCTACGAGTTCGAGGAGTACGACATCATGAAGACCTTCACCGGGTCCCACCCAGCCGTCATGGCGGAGCGCGTCGGCCGACATCCGGTCCTCAAGCCCGGGCGGAACCGGTGGCTGGAGCCGGCTTTCTACCGGGCCGTCCTCCGGAGGGGATTTCGAGGATAAGGATATGGTCGGTGGCCGGTGGCTGGTGAAAGATGGGAGAAGTGGAACTGCGGGCCTGTTCTCACCGACCACTGCCCCCTGACCACAGACCACTGTTTCTCATGACGATCGCGGCGGTTGTGATCACCAAGGACGAGGAGCGGAACATCGCCGGCTGCCTGGAGTCCCTCCGGTGGGCCGACGAAATCGTCGTGGTGGACGCCGAAAGCCTCGACCGGACGGTCGAGATCGCCAAGGCCTACACGGACAGGGTCTTCGTGAGGCCCTGGCCCGGCTACGGGCCGCAGAAGAATTTCGGCATGGATCAGACGCAGGCGGACTGGATTCTGATCGTGGACGCGGACGAGCGGATCACGGACCCGCTCCGCGAGGAGATTCAAACGGTGCTTCGGAACGGGCCGCCGCCGGATCTCGCCGGGTTCGAGATTCCACGGCGAAACTTTTTTTACGGACGATGGATCGAGCACGGAGGGATTTATCCGGACTACCAGCTCCGCCTGATTCGGCGATCGGCGGGCCGGTACGACGATGTGCTCCTGCACGAACGGTTGCAGCTCAACGGACGCACCGATCGTTTGGTCCATCCGATGGATCACCACAGCATGCCCAGCATCCGGGACCACGTGAGGAAGATGAGGCGGTACACCACCCTGGGGGCGGAGGAAAAGCTGAAGGGACGGTCCCGCGTGACGGCTCTGGAGCTGGCCGGCCATCACCTGGGAACGATCGTGAAGACCTACGTGATCCGCGGCGGGTACCGCGACGGTCTGCATGGAATCATCGTTGCCCTGTTTGCGGGCATGCACACCTTCGTCAAATACGCCAAGGCGTATGAGATGTTACAGGCGCGGGGCACGAGGCGCGAGGCAAGGGGCTAACGTCTGTGCGGATCGGGATTGATGCGGGGCCCATTCTGGGAGATCGGGGGGGGGTCGGGTGGCACACCTATCATCTGTTGAAGGCCCTGCTGGATCTCAAGGAAGACGTGGAATGGGTCTGTTACCTGCCACCTGGGGCGCACAACCGGGACGACGGGGCACTCGCCGAACTCGGTGCGGGAGGAGAGTCTCGTCTGCGATGGGTCGAAGCGGGAAGGCCGACGATGCGCTGGAGGGGGCGCCTGGACCGACTCGACCTCTACCACGGGCCCAACTTCAAGATGCGGACGACCGGGCGGTACGGCGGGGTCGTCACCGTTCATGATCTGTGGTTGGATCGGTATCCCCAATATTCCACTAAGTTCTTTGGCCAGCGGGCTTCGTTCTACCGGACGAGGCGGACGGCGCACCGAGCCCGCCGCGTGATCACGGTTTCCGACTATTCGGCCAGGGACATTGAGTCGCTCTATGGGCTTTCGCGCGACCGGATCGTCGTGATCCCGAACGGCGTCTCCGACGATTTCCGGCCATCGGCTGGAGCCACCGATCTGGCCGGTCTCCGCTCGCGCTTCTCGATTCCGACCGAACGGTTCCTTCTCTTCGTCGGGGGGGCGGATCCGCGGAAGAACCACCGTGCTCTCCTCAAGGCGTATGCGCTTCGAGCCGATCGCCTTTCCGGGCACTGTCTGGTCCTGGTCGGGGACGTGACGCACCGGTTCGGCGATCTCCGGGAGACTGCCAGGACGTTAGGGGTTGAGCGCCGAACGGTCTGCACCGGCCGACTGCCGCTCCAGGACCTGCGACTGCTGTATTCCTGCGCCGAAGCCTTCGTGTTTCCCTCGATCTACGAGGGGTTCGGGATGCCGGTCTTGGAGGCCATGGCCTGCGGCGCGCCCGTTATCACGGCCAACCGCACCTCGCTGCCGGAGGTGGCGGGCGATGCAGCAATCCTGGTGGATCCGGAGGACGCCGGTCAGTTGGGTGAGGCGATCGTGCAGGTCGTGGAAGACCCGGCCCTGCGGGCTTCTTTGAAAGCCAAGGGATTCGACCGGGTCAAACAGTTTACCTGGGAGCGGACCGCGCGGCGGACGCTGGCGCTCTATCAGGAACTCTGCTCTTAGAACAGTGATGAGCGAAGGGCGACGAGTGATGGGTCGGAATGTCGGAATAGGGACGCTGTATCAATCCCTTTTCACCCACCACCCACCACCCATCACCCATCACCCATTTAAGAACATCCTGGTCGTCAAGCTCCGCTACGTCGGCGACGTGCTGCTGGCGACGCCGGTGCTGCGGGTTCTGCGGGAGCGATTCCCGGGCGTGTCTCTCACGGTGGCGGTCAATCCCGGGACCGATGCCGTGCTGATGCGGAACCAGGACGTGAACGAGGTGCTGGTGGTGGAGCGCGGGCCTCTGGCCAGCCAATGGCGGTTCCTGCGGGAACTCCGTGCGCGCCGCTTCGATTGCGTGGTGGATCTCTCCGATGGAGATCGGTCCGCGATCCTGGCACGTCTGAGCGGGGCTCCGGTCAGGATCGGATTCAACGAGGAGCGCCGGTGGCGCGGGCTGCTCTACACGACGATCGTCAGAGTCGGCGGAGGGGTGGCCCACCGGATCGAGCATGACCTCGAGGCCCTCCGTCCGCTGGGCATCGAGCCGGGAACCGGCTGGCCCGTGCTGCGGACATCGCCGCAGGACGACGAGCAGGCAGAGCGGCTGCTCAGGGAGGCTGGAGCGAACCTGGCGGCGGGCCGGCGATTGGTCATGTTCCAGCCCGGTGCTCGCTACTGGTTCAAGGCCTGGCCGGTCGAACGATTCGCCGAATTGGCGGACCGGCTGGCCGATTCGTTCGGCTGCACGGTCCTGATCGGCGGGGATCAGCGGGAGCAGGCCGTCGCCGATTCGATCAGGAAGCAGGCCCGCTCGGGTCCCGTCGTGCTGGCCGGCCGCACGACGCTCCTCCAACTCGCGTCCGTCCTGAAACGGTGCGCGCTCTTCGTGGGGAACGACAACGGCCCCATGCACATGGCGGCGGCCCTCGGGGTGCCGGTGGTGGCGCTGTTCGGCCCGTCCAACCCGGACGAGTGGGGCCCGCGCAGCAGGACAGTCCGGGTCCTGCATAAGGGGCTGGATTGCCGCCGCTGCTTCCATCCGACCTGTTTCCGGGGAGAAGAAAGCTGCATGAAGCTGATCTCGGTAGATGAAGTGTTCGCCGCCGCGACCAAACTGCTGGGTCAGAGCTCGACGTTCGAGGTTCGAGATGAGGCGCCTGAGTCGCGTGAGGCTCGACGGGGAGCTGAACCTCGAATGTCGAACCTCACCCGCAACCTTCTTCTGTGCGGTGAATTGACGGCTCTGTGCCTGGAGCTGCGGAGGGCCGTCCTGAGGCGGACCCATGCGGAGCAGGATGTCGAGAAAACGCTGATGGCGGAGATCCGACTCTCCAAGGAACAAGCGTGGCGCCGGAACCCTTCCTGATCACGACCCTCAAGGAGGTGGTCCGGGCGCTGAACGAATGGAGGACGGATTATGCCCTGGCTGGGGGACTGGCCTACAGCGCCCTGGTTGAACCCCGCGCGACCACCGATGTGGATGTGCTGATCTTACTGGAAGCCACGAACTCGGATCAGATCGCCCGGTTGTTCTCCGGCGTGTTCGATTCCGTGGTCCCCCATCAGGCTCCGATGCTGTTCAAGGGGGGCTCGATCTGGCGGGTCATCGGAATCAAGGATGAGAGAGAAGTAATCGTGGATCTGCTCCTTGCGCATTCAGCGTTCCACCGGCAGGCACTGGCAAGAAAACGGACCGTGGATTTCGAGGGACTGGCACTGCCGATCGTGACACTTGAGGACCTGATTCTTCTCAAGGCCATGGCCGGCCGCCTTCAAGATCTGGCCGATATCGAGCGCATTTGCCAGCGGCCGGATTTGCAGGTTGACTGGTCCTATGTGGAGGTCTGGCGTGATAAGCTGGGCCTACCGGCGATTCGTCCATGACCAGATCCTCGCCACTCGTCAGCGTCGTGATCCCCGTCTTTAACGGGGCGCCGTTCGTGGCCAAGGCGGTGGCCAGCGTGCGGGCGCAAAGCGTCAAGGACGTAGAGATCATCGTGGTGGACGACGGATCGACCGACGGCACGCAGGACGTCTTGGAAGAGCTGGCGCGGGCGTCAGGGATCACTTGGTTTCAACAGGATCACGGAGGCCCGGCCCGGTCCAGGAACAGGGGAATCGCCGCAGCTTGCGGGGAGTTGGTCGCCTTGTTGGACTGTGACGATGTCTGGCTTCCGGACAAGCTGGAAGCCCAACTCGCGATCATGCGGGAGCGGGCCAACGTGGGCGTGGTGCATACGGACTACGAAGTCGTGGGGCAGGACGGGAGGGTGGAGGAGCGGGTCAGGGCCAGGCACAGCCCCGAACCGCTCGTCCGGGCCTTCGTCGGCGGCCATACGGCGCTGCCCTCGACCCTGTTGATTCGCCGGGGCGTTCTGGAAAAGGTCGGCTCGTTGAATCCAGACCTCTATGGGTCGGAGGATTCGGACTTGACCATCCGGCTCTACGCCGCCACGGGCTTCGAGTGCGTAGACCGGGTGCTCGTCAGGAAGCTCCAGCGGGGGCACGGCTATCGGGACATGGCGTTCGACGAGGCGACGCATCGGGAAAGGGTGCTGGCCAGCCGGGAGCGGTTTCTGGAGGGGCTGGAGCGGATGCAACCCATGACAGATGAGCGGCGTGCCGCGCTGAACCGTGAATGGGCCAACTATTACCTGGTCCGCGGCAACTTTGCCGAGCGGTTGGGACACCGGGCCGCCGCGCGCCGCTTCTACCGGGAAGCCGTCCGCAAGGCGCCGTTCCGCCTGCGCAGCTATACCCGCTGGCTGCGGACATTCGCCTGATGGGGGCGGTCCTGGACATCGGCTGCGGCGCGTACAAGCAGCCGGGAACGATCGGTGTCGACCGACGGCGGTTGCCAGGCGTGAACGTCGTCTGCGATTTCGAGCGTGGGCTGCCGTTCCGCGACGGGAGCGTCGAGGCCGCCTATTCGATCCATTCGATCGAGCACATGCGGGACCTGACCACGTTTATGGAAGAGCTGTATCGGGTGTGCACACCGGGAGCGAAAGTCTACATCAGGACCCCGTATTACGCCTCCCGCAAGGCGTTCGTTGATCCCACTCACGTCCGGTTCATGACCGAAGAGAGCTTCGAGTACTTCAAATCTCCCAATTATTACGGTCTCAAGACCAATTTTCGTACGGTGTCCATTTCCTACAACATGCGCAAGCCGTTCAAGTTTCTGCCCGCCTACCTTCAGAAACGATGCCGCCGATATCTTTGGAACGTCTGCGAAGAGATGACCGTGGTGCTCGAGGCGGTCAAGCCGTGAGCGCTGCGGGGTGAGAAGGACTCGCGCTTTGCAGGCAGAAGTCGAAGTGCCCCCACGCTGTCCGCGCAGTCTGTTGGTCGGCACGTACTTTCTCTATCTCGGGTTGACCAGCTCGGCCAGCGTTCCGCTCTTCGGCAATGTCGACTGGCTGCACGAGGGCGAGCGGCTCGGGACTGCGGAGATCCTTCTACATGGCGGACTCCCGTTTCGCGACGTGTATCTTCCCCACGGTCTCTTGCCGGAGGTGATTCGTCCGCTGGTTGCATTCTGGCTATTCGGTGAGTCCCTCGCCGCTGATCGCCTGGTAGGGGTGTTCCTAGCTCCCTTGGCCTATGTCGCATGTGCCTTCTACGTGTGGAAGCTGTTCCCATCTCGAGGCTGGCGCATCGCCGCCCTCCTGGCGGTTGCCCTGTATCCGGTCCAACTTATTCCTCGCCACATTCTGGTGTTTCTGACCTTGGGATTTCTGGCTGCTTGGACCTATGCACGCAGACCACGTGATCTTGTGTTGGCGGGTACGATGGTTGGTTTGTCCACTGTCGGAAGCACGCTGGACCAGGTCGCGTTCCTGTTCGCGACCACTCTGGCGTTCACAGTCTACTGGATCGTAGAGCAGTTCATTCTCAGCCGTATGCCGTTTTCCAACGGTTCCCCGCAACCAGTCTCTATCATGTCTTTAGTCCACCAAATCTGTCCATTGGTCATCGGGATGTGGCTGGGCCTGGTCCCGTTCCTGGGGTATCTTGTGTGGACAGGAACAGGACTCGCGTTCCTGAACGATTATGCGACCAGAGTCTTGACAGACGCTGTGGTCAAACACGATCCGTTTCCGGAACCGACACTGATGAATATCACCTGGTACGCGGTGCCAACCTTCTACGGCTTGGCGATCTTCATGATCTTGGTCCGCGTGTTTAGATTTGGGGATTGCCATTGGGCTCCTGTGGTTCCTACACTCCTCTTTGGAGCCTTCTCGTTTTCATATGTCCTGCGCGGATGTTGTCCCTCCTATGGCAAGCTAGCCGTAGTGTCTTTCCCAGTGGTCGTGCTCCTTGTCTATCTGCTGTACGTCATCCAGGATAAACGTCGAAGTTCTCCTGCCTTGTCCGTACGTGAGAGGCTTTCTCGCCTTGATGCCGTGGTGCTGGTCTGCACCGGTCTTCTTGCCGCGTTAGTGCTCCTTCATGCGCTGGTCAGAGATTGGAATCCCAAGCAGATTGCTCCTCGATTTGTCTTTCCTTTGGCGTCTGTCGCGATACTTGCCGGTGCCGGATCAGTAAGGGCCGGCCGGTTTCGGTCCCGCATATGGCAGGATCGCATTCTCGTTTCGAGCGCACTTGCATCGGTTATCGTAGCCACGTGGTTCTACAACGACGCGAAGCCACAGGTGTTAACCGCCCAAATCCAAAAGCCGAAGCTGGTGAAACAAATTGGCCAATTGGTAGGATGGATAGCTGCGAGTGGGGGACGATTGACGAGGGATTCTCCTCCCTATGTCCGTGATGAGGTTCTGGACTATCTGAAGTCGGCGTCCCAAAATGGCAGGGATGTCATCGTCTTGGCGACTGGCTCAGGCCTGTATTATTTTCTAGCGGACGTAAATCCACCGAACCGCTTTCCGGAGATCTACCATGCAATGGCGGATGGACCGGCGCAGGAGGTCGTTGAGGCTGCCGATCGGCTGCGCGTTGAGTTCCTGATAGCCTGTGGAGACCGTGGCCAGGCGGTTACAGGCTGGCCAATCAATCCGCAGCTCGCACGGTTTATTGCAGAGAAATATACCGATAGCGGGCGACGGTTGAGCAGCCAACGGCTGGGCGATGGATGCCCGTTCTCAGTTTGGGTGCATCGTGATGGGGCGCGTGACTCGCCGGCCGAGGAGCGGACGTAGAAGAAGCCGGGTAGGGGGCGGTACGCGCAAGCTTAGATTTTGGATTTTGGATGTGTTATCTTGGCTTCGTTCCCGTCATGGCAATCGGACAGTTTGAACGGGTCGGCCATCCTTCATCCTCGCCTTGCTGGCGGTTTCTTGCCTCTGTGTTCCGAGCCCTGCCGATCTTGGTCCAGCCGGTTGGTGAGAGGGCGGTAATCCACCGATGAACGAACAGGTGCGTCGCGTCGCGGCATGCCGGGTGTGCGGCCAGAATGACTGGCTTGAGGTCCTCTCGCTCGGGCTTATGCCGTTGGCCAACAACTATCTCGAGCCGGCCCCTTCCTACGAACACGAGCCCCGCTTCCCGCTCGAGGTCATTGCGTGCCGGTGCTGCTGGCTCGTCAGCCTCCGCCACGTCGTGAATCCCGAGGTGCTCTATCGCCACTACGTGTACATCTCGTCCGATTCCAAGATGATCGTCCGGCACATGCACCAGCTCGCGGCCCTGACGATTCAGCGGTTCGAGCTGTCGGCCGGGAGCCTGGTGGTGGAGTTGGGCAGCAACATCGGGACCCAGTTGGAGGTGTTTAGAGACGCAGGCATGCGGGTGCTGGGGATTGACCCGGCCAGGAACCTGGCTGAGATCGCCAATCGCAAGGGTATTGAGACGCTGCCGGAGTTCTTCGACGCCGGACTGGCTGCCCGCACGGCCCAGCGATACGGCCATCCCAAGGTGATCTTGGGGCGGCACGTGTTCGCCCATATCGACGACCTGCAGGACGTGCTCAATGGGGTGAAGGCATCGCTGGATCGGACCGGCGTCTTCGCCGTCGAGGTGCCGTACCTGCTCGACCTGGTCGAGTCCAACCAATTCGACACGATCTACCACGAGCACCTGTCCTACTTTTCGGTCGGGACGCTCGTGCGGCTCTTGGATCGGCACGGGCTGCGCGTGGTGGACGTGGAGCGGTTCCCGGTCCATGGGGGCTCCATCGTGGTGTTCGGCGCGTTGGCAGATTCCGGCAGGCGGACCAGTCCGTCGGTCGCTGCTCTGCTCGATCTGGAGGGTCGGAGCGGGCTGACCGAGGAGGGCTACTACCGGCGGTTTGCCGAGCGGGTCGAGCGGACGCGACAGATGCTGACGCAGCTCGTGCGGCGTCTTTCGAGAGAAGGCAAGCGTGTCGCCGGGTACGGCGCGCCGGCCAAGGGGAACACCCTGCTGAATGCCTGCGGCTTGGACAACCGGGAAATCGAATATGTCAGCGACACCACTGAGTTCAAGCAGGGCTTGGTCCTGCCGGGGACCCACATTCCAGTCAAGCCCCCGGCCCATGCGAGGCAGCACCCGCCCGATTACTTTCTCCTGTTGGCCTGGAACTATGCCAAGGAAATCATCGGGCGGGAACAGGAATATATCCAAGCCGGCGGTAAATTTATCGTTCCCATTCCGGAGCCTCTCGTCGTCTCGGCTGATTCGCTCGTGGACGGGCGGTTCATTGTCCCAGTGCAACCGGAGGGCGGCGGGCAACTCTGGGCCATGGACCAAAAGGGCATGGTTCAGTTCAACGAGGGCGAGATCCAGGGCGTGGTCTTCAAGCCGTTGACGGTTCACCAGGATGCGCGGGGTGGGCTGGCGGAACTGTTCAGGTCCGACGAGCTGTCGGCTGAATTCCGCCCTCAAATGGCGACCGTCTCCTGGACCGAGCCACAGACAGTCAGAGGTCCCCACGAGCACCTGGATCAGAGCAACTTTCTCGTGTTTTTAGGGCCGCAGCTCTTCCAGGTGACCCTGTGGGACAATCGCGAGGCCTCTCCCACCTACCGGCATAGCCTTCGGCGTGTCGTGGGCGGAGACCAGCCGATCTCGGTTCTGGTGCCGGCAGGGGTCGTGCACGCGTTCCGGAATCTCGGCCAAGAGCGTGGACTGTCGCTGAACTTCCCCAACCGGCTCTTCCGGGGAGAGCAGCGCCAGGCCGGCGATCACGCGATCAGGTACGAGCAGGACCGGACCAGCCCGTTCAAGGTGTGACAGGGGAGATGCCGGAGCCCATGCCGAAAGTCAGCGTGGTGGTCCCCGTCTATAACGGCGAACGGTACCTCCGGGAAGCGCTCGACAGTGTCTTCGCCCAGACCTTTCGCGACTATGAGGTCGTGTGCGTGGACGATGGGTCCAAGGACGGCTCGCTGGATATCCTACAGAGTTACGGCACCAAGGTGACGGTCCTGCGACAGGTGAATCAGGGCGCCTGTGCGGCTCGCAATGCGGGAGTCCAGGCGACTTCCGCACCCTACGTGGCGTTTCTGGATCAGGACGATCGCTGGTATCCGCACAAGCTGGAGCAGCAGGTCGCGGTACTCGAGACCGAGCCGGACGTGGTGTTGGTGCTGTGCAACTCGGACCGGATGGACGAACACGGACGGCGGATCCAGGTCGGGGCGGCGTTGGCCGAGCGGGTAACCAGAAGGCGCTCGCCGTTGGGGCGGTTGATCGACGAGGATCAGTTGCTCTCTTCCGCCATGCTTGTGCGCCGGGAGGCTCTGGTGCGAGCCGGACTGTACGACCCGGAGCTGCGCGGGTTCGAGGACTTCGACCTCAGCGCGAGGCTCCGACAGCAGGGGCGCTTCGAGTTCCTGGAACAGCCGGGCATGTGCTACCGGGTGCATGCGGCGAGCCTGAGCCATGCTGCGGGGGGGGCCGTGGTGCGCAGCCGCGAGCGGTTCCTCCTCAAGATGCGGACCCTCTACGCCGGGGATCGTGAGCGGCAGCGGCTCATCCGGACGATGCTGGCCGAATGCTATTCGGACTGGGGGCTGCGCGAGGTCGGGGCCGGGAACCGAGCCGAAGGCCGCCGGCTGCTGCTGCGTTCGATCAGTGAGAATCCGATCAAGTTCCGCACCTATTCCCGGTTGATCCGATCCCTCCTGCCAACTGGATCGGTGAGGGGCTAGGGGGTGGAGCATCCGGTTTCGGTCAGCGTGGTCATTCCTCTCTACAACGCGGCGGAGGTCGTCGCCGAGACCATCCATAGCGTGCTGGCCCAGACCTGGACCGACCGAGAAATCCTGGTGATTGACGACGGGTCCACCGATGGCTCGGCTGACGTGGTCCGGACGTTCGGCGACCAAGTCCGTTATTATCGCTTCGAGAATGCCGGGGTCGCCAAGTCGCGCAACCGGGGGATTGCCCTGTCTCGCGGGAAGTACATTGCGCTGCTGGACCATGACGACCTCTGGGACCCGACGAAGCTCGAGAAGCAGGTCAAGGTGTTGGAGGCTCGGCCAGAGGTCGGGCTCGTCTATACGGGTATCGTGCACCTCGAACGAGACGGACGGCCGAGGAGCAAGTTCCCAACGGGGCCGTCCAGCCGTTTCTACCAATTGTTCGTCAAGGGCTTCGGCCCGACGCCTTCGGCGGCCATGCTCCGACGATCGCTCATCGACCTGGCCGGCGGGTTCGATGAGCGCTTTGGCTCGGCCGGGCTGGACGACCACGAGTTCTGGCCGAGGATCGCCCAGCACTGCGAGATCGTGCTGATCGATGAGCCGTTGACCTATCATCGCCATCGGGAGATCAAGCCGCCCCAGATTGAGCTGAACCATCGTCTTCTGCTGAACGAGGCGTTGATGGAGCGCTTCGGCCGAGATCCGGCCAAGCGCCGGTATCTGCTGGAGGAGCGGGCGGCGTCCCTGGCGGATCTGGGCAAGTGGCGGCTGAGCCAGGGGGATCTGGCTGGCGGGCGGGGCTATCTGAAAGAGGCGCTGGGACTCTCGGTCGGGGAGGCGTGGAACGTGAAGATGGCCTGGCGTGCGCTCAGCCGGCTCGTCCGCTCCTACCTGTGAGCGGACCTTGATGCGGGCGGATGACAAACGGTTCGTGACTGAGTGGAGCGGCGGTGGAAGGCGTCGTCTGTGAGTTGTGCGGAGCCGATCAGGCGTCGGTCGCCTTCCGCCAGAAGGACCTTCTTCACCGGGTTTCCGACGAGGAGTTCACGGTCGTCCGTTGCGGGCAATGTGGATTTCTCTACCTTAATCCTCGCCCCACCGAGTCGGAGATCAGTCGCTATTATCCCTCCCAGTATTTCGGGCAGCCGTCGCCTCCGAGGCCGTTCAGCCGTGTGAAGCGATGGATCATGGAGGATTTCTACGGCTACCCTTCGATCGACCCTGGAGGACCGCACTGGCTCCGCAAGCTGATGCTCTGGCCGGAAATGGCCAGGCGGACCATCACCGGTCGCGGTCTCTTGCCCTGGGTCGGTCAGGGCCGCCTGCTCGACGTCGGTTGCGGACACGGCGTCAACGCGGCCATGCTCGCGCAGCAGGGCTGGCAGGTCTCCGGGCTCGATCTGGGGCCGGAGATCGTCGAACAGGCCCGGACGTTGCTCGGGGATCGGGTCCAAGTGGGCGATCTGCTGACCGTGAGGTATCCGGACCGGTCGTTCGACCTGGTGTTGATGAGCCATTCGCTGGAGCACATGTACCACCTGGATCGGGTCCTCGCTGAGGCGAAGCGGATTTTGGACGATCGAGGGTTGTTGGTCATTGCGGTGCCGAACGCGGACAGTCTGGAGGCCAGGCTGTTCGGCCGATGGTGGGTCAATTGGGATCCGCCCAGGCACCTCTACCACTTTACGAAGCGGACGTTGACGCGGCTGCTGGAGCATGCTGGGTTCTCGGTGACACGGATCAGAACCGGCGTCACCCCGGCGCACTTCATGTCCAGCCTGGAGCGGGCCTGGACTCACGGGTTTCGCCGCGGACTCCCGGGGAAACGCCTGATCGAACGGTTCCTCGTGCGGCCGCTCTGTCTGGCGATCGGGAACGCGGGCTACGGGACGGAGTTGATCGTGCACGCGGCGAAGGCGAGGGCAACCGGTCAGCCGACCGCCAGGTAGGTGCGCAGCAACCGGAGCAGCGCTTTCCGGTTGAGCGGGCGGTAGCGCAATGCCTGCCGGAAGGCCCGGCGAGCTTCTTGGGTTCTGCCTCCGGCCACGTGATATTTGCCCAGGTCTCCGTAGTAATGAGACCAATCGGAGCGGAGCGCCCGGGCCAGCTCCGTGCCGGGCGGACAGGCGTCCGCGTACTTCTCCAGAAACCGTCGGCGGGCCAGGAGCGCCCGCTCGGAGGGGATGTCCCGCGAGACGTTACGGGTATACAGACGATGGCGGTACAGGGGTTTGGGCAGGTGCAGAATGCGAAATTGCCGGCTCAGGCGGATGGCCAGGTCGATGTCCTCCCAGATGAAGAGGGTTTCGTCATAGCCGCCCACCGCGTCGAAGCAGGTCCTGCGAAAGAGCGAGCCGGCGGTGGCCACGTCATGGCCGCCCCGCAACAATTGGGTGATGCTGAAGGTGTGTTTCATGGCGGCGTCGTACTCGAGGATCTCGTTGCGCTCGCTGACCTGGTAGCCGTCGCAGTGCACGAGGGCCGCGTCGGGTTCCGCCTGCAGCACCCGGAACGTTTCCTCGAGCAGGGAGGGCTCCCAGAGATCGTCCTGGTCCAGGAACGCGAGGAACTCGCCCTTTGCGGCGCGGGCGCCCTCGTTGCGGGCGGCCGCCTGTCCGCCGTTCTCGGCCCGCCGGATGTAGCGGACCTGCGGGAACTTCAGGACGAGACGCCCCGTCTCGTCCGTCGAGGCGTCGTCCACGACGACAAGCTCGCGGTCCCGAAACGTCTGCGCCAGGACACTGCCGATCGCCTGATCTAGGAAGCGCGAGACGCCGTTGTAAGCTGGAATGATGACGCTGACGAGTGGCACGGTCGATTTACGAAACCTGCCAAGAATGCCCCGCTCGGAAGAGCGGGGATGAATGGCAGCCCGTGGCGTAGCGGAGGAGAGAGAGTCCTCCTGGTTTAAAAAGCCCTGCCCGGAAGGGCAGGGTTCTTTACTCGAAAATTCCGACCAGCATCTTATCAAAAACCGATGGGAATGGGCAGAGGGAGATTGTAGCGCGGTTGAACGGGTGGGAGGACGTTGTGGAATTTGATCGAGTGCATCCTAGCCATAAGGGGCCCAACACGGTCTACCTGACACGCGTCCAAGTCGCGGAGTTGATCAAACAGGCAGGCCACCGCCATGTTCTGGACCTGCCATGCGGCACCGGAGCCTTGACGCAACTCCTTCTCGACAGAGGGATCGACGTGACCCCGGCAGACCTGAATCCCGATGGGTTTATGATTACCGGTCGCTCCTGCGTCAGGGCCGATCTCAACGCTTCGCTGCCGTTCGAATCGGCCCAGTTCGACGCGATGGCCTGTATCGAAGGCATCGAGCATATCGAGAATCCCCATCTCCTGGCCCGCGAGGCGAACCGTGTGTTGCGTCCCGGCGGTCGTCTGTACGTCACAACTCCGAACGTGCTCTCGATCCGGTCTCGGCTCAGCTATCTGCTGCGTGGATATCCGGAGCAGTTCCATTACATGATCGAAGTCGATCCTGCAACAGGAAAGGAGCAGCCGATTGCCCACATCAATCCGATCGGGTTCCTGGAGCTGCGCTATACACTCAACCGTTGGGGATTTCGAGTTGACCTGGTGAAAACGAACCAATATAACAAGCGAGAATCGCCACTTTACAGGCTGTTGCGTTTGTTGCTTCTGACAAGGGGAAAACGTTCGGCCGCTTCGCATGTGAAGATAGCTGAAGTCAGGCGGACGCTCCTGTCGGATGAGGTGTTGTTTGGCGAAGGGCTGATTGTCGGGGCTACGAAGGTCCTAGGAGGTGAGTGAGGAAGGGAGAACGGGGGGCTAGCCTCAATGACTTGGGTTGGCAAATCCGGCGAGGGGAGATGAAAATTGTCATTTCCGCATGGCATCTGCGTGATTTCAACGTTGGCCTGGGCCGATACAGCCGCGGGCTGATCGAGGCCCTGGGGCGGGCCGATCATGAGAACCGGTACGAGATTCTCATGCCGGACGGCTCCTGCCAGTTTCCGGCCCGAGCCAACATGGCCTACCGCGTGATCCGCTTTCCCCTGTTCAAGCGGCGATTCTGGGAGCAGATGGCACCACTGTTGGCCGGACCCTACGACTTGCTGCACCTGCCCTACGATTCCTGTATCGCCTGGAAGCGTGGGAAGCTGGTGGTGACCATTCATGACGTCAAGCCGCTGTTGTTCGGAAGCCTGCAGAAGCGGCGCAATCCGGGCGGGCTGATCGAGGACCTGCTGGTGGGGGACCGGTGGAAGCGAATTGACCACGTCCTGACTGATTCGGACTGTTCGAAACGGGATATCAGCGAGAAGCTGGGGGTGCCGGGAGATCGGATCACCGTGATCTATCCGGGTGTCAACTTGGAGCGCTTCCGACCGCTTCCACCCGATCGGTCCGGAGAGGCTGGCCGGCCGTTCGTGCTCTGCGTGGCCGGAGCTGATCCGACCAAAAATGTAGAGACCCTGATTGAGGCCTTCATCCGTTTCCCCAGATCCCTTCGGGATGCCTACGACCTGATCCTGGTGGGGGACTTCCGGAGGCGGCCGGCGCTGCGCGAGTTGGTCGTCCGGACCGGGATCGAGAAACAGGCGGTGTTTACGGGGGTTGTGAACGACGACCGGTTGATCGATCTGTATCAGCGGGCCACCCTGTTTGTCTTCCCGTCCCGTTATGAAGGGTTCGGATTGCCGGTCCTGGAAGCCATGGCTTGCGGCTGCCCGGTCGTGAGCTCCAATGCCGCGTCGCTTCCCGAAGTAACCGGAGAGGCGGCGATTCTCGTTGACCCGTCCGATGTGGAGGGGTTTGCGCGGCACATGCAGCGGGTCTTGGAGGACCAGCCCCTTCGTCGGAGCCTGCGTGAGCGGGGGCTGCGGCAGGCGGCACAGTTCACGTGGGACCGGACGGCGCGCGAGACGGTGGCGGTGTACAGGAAAGTAGTGCAAGGTTAAGGCTAAGGTTGAGGTTGGGGCAGGGCCGCAGATGAACGGAATTGCTATTTGTGATTTGGCCCGTCCGAGTGCTATAAATCCTCAACCTCGACCTCAACCTTAACTGGCTAGCAGCCATGCGCATCCTGATCACCGGCGGGGCGGGATTTCTAGGGAGCCACCTGTGCGATCTCCTGATCGGCTTGGGACACCAGGTTGTCTGCATGGACAATTTCAGCACCGGTCGTCCCGAGAACATCGCCCACCTGGTCGGGCACGAACGGTTCAGCTTCGTGAAGTACAACGTCTGCGACTATCTCCACGTGGACGGGCCGCTGGACGGCGTGATGCATTTTGCGTCCCCGGCCAGTCCGCAGGACTATCTGGAGATGCCGATTGCCACGCTCAAGGTCGGCGCATTGGGGACGCACAAGGCTCTTGGGCTGGCCAAGGCGAAAGGGGCGCGCTTCCTGCTCGCCAGCACGTCGGAAGTCTACGGAGATCCGCTGGTGAACCCCCAACCGGAGACCTATTGGGGCAACGTCAATCCGATCAGCCCTCGGGGGGTCTATGACGAGGCCAAGCGGTTTGCCGAGGCGATGACGATGGCGTACCACCGCTATCACGGGCTGGACACGCGCATCGTCCGCATCTTCAATACCTTCGGGCCTCGGATGAGACCCAATGACGGCCGGGTGGTCTCGAACTTCATCGTCCAAGCCCTGCAAGGCAGGCCGCTCACGGTCTTCGGAGGGGGGGCACAGACCCGAAGTTTTTGCTATGTGGACGACTTGATCCGCGGGATCGCCGCTCTCCTGCTGGCCGAGTCGGACAAAAGCGTGGCGGAGCGGACCGATCGGGCCTGGTTTCTTTCCAGACCGACCGAGTCCGGCCAGGCGAGCGTGCATGATCCGGTGAACTTCGGAAATCCCCGCGAGCTGACCGTGCTGGAAATCGCCCGGCTCGTTCTCAAGCTGACCGGCTCACGGAGTGCGGTAGAGCACAAGCCCCTTCCCGTCGATGACCCGAAGGTGCGGCGTCCCGATATTGCGAGGGCGAAAGCTCTGCTTGGCTGGGAGCCAACCGTCGAACTGGAAGATGGCTTGCTGAAGACGATCGAATACTTCCGCAAGTCTCTCTGACCTTAAGGGCTGATAGCTGAAAGCTCATAGCTGAGGGCTACTGTATGAAAGGCATCGTGCTGGCGGGCGGCCTCGGAACCCGCTTGTATCCGCTGACGAAGGTGACGAACAAGCACTTGCTCCCGGTCTACGACCGGCCCATGATCTATTATCCGATTCAGACCCTGGTGAACGCCGGAATCCGCGAGATCCTGCTGGTCACCGGTGGGAACGGGGCCGGCGATTTCCTCAGGCTGCTGGGCAACGGGAGAGAGTTCGGTCTTCAGCACGTGGACTATACGTATCAGGAAGGCGAGGGCGGGATCGCCGATGCCCTCCGCTTGGCGGAGCATTTTGCAGATCGGGGGCCCATCTGCGTCGTCCTTGGGGATAACATTATCGAGCGCAATATCGTGCGTGCGGCCGAAGCGTTCAGGAATCAAAAGGCTGGCGCCAAGATCCTGCTCAAGGAAGTGAAAGATCCCCAGCGCTTCGGCGTGCCGGTGTTGGAGGGAAACCGCGTGGTCAAGATCGAGGAGAAGCCGGCCACGCCTCAATCCCCCTATGCGGTGACGGGAATCTACTTCTACGACGCCCGCGTGTTCGAGATCATCAAGACGTTGAAGCCGTCTGCCCGCGGGGAACTGGAGATCACGGACGTGAACAACGCTTACATCGAGACCGGACAGCTCACCTGGGACGTGCTGGACGGGTGGTGGACGGACGCCGGCACGATCGAGTCGTTACTGCTGGCGAATCAGCTCGTTTCGCAGACCGGTGCCAACAAGATGGAGCCATGATCGTGAAAGTCCTGGTGACAGGCGGCGCGGGGTTCATCGGCTCTCATCTGGTCCGGAGGCTCCTGGCCGAGCGGGAAACCCACGTGGTCAACGTTGATGCGCTCCGGTACTCCGGTAACTTGGAGAACCTGGCCAATGTCCAGAGCGATCCGCGGTACCTCTTCGTCCGCGCGGACATCTGCGACGCCAAGGCGATCGAAAAGATCTTCAAGGAACACCGGTTCGAAGCGGTCATCAATTGCGCCGCGGAAACCCACGTGGACCGGTCCATCTTGGAGCCGGGCAGTTTCGCCAGGACCGACGTCGTCGGCACGGGAGTGCTGCTGGAGGAAGCGCGAAAAGCTGAGGTGACGCGATTTGTTCAAGTCAGCACGGATGAAGTCTATGGGAGCGTGGAATCCGGCTCCTCGGGAGAGGATGATCGGCTCGATCCGCGAAGCCCCTATTCGGCCAGCAAGGCCGGCGGAGATCTGCTGGTCCGAAGCTATTGGACGACGTATCGCTTCCCCGTTCTGATCACCCGCGGGAGCAATACCTACGGCCCGAACCAGTACCCGGAGAAATTCATCCCTCTGTTCATCACGAACGCCATTGATGAGCAGCCTCTTCCGCTCTACGGAGACGGGCGATACCGGCGGGACTGGCTGTCGGTCTTCGACCATTGCGACGGGATTCTCCACGTCTTGCGGCACGGCGAGCCCGGCTGTATCTATAACATCGGGGGCGGGAACGAGCGCGAAAACATCGCCGTGGCCGAAGCGATTCTGACGTGCCTGGGCAAGCCGCGGTCGCTGATCCGTCACGTCCAGGATCGTCCCGGGCACGATCGGCGCTATGCGGTAGATTGCGCCAAGCTGCGTGCACTGGGATGGACTCCGAGGGTTCCATTCGAGGACGGGCTGCGGGCGACGGTGGACTGGTACAGGAAGAACCAGGAGTGGTGGAGGAAAATCAAATCGGGAGAGTTCCGGCGGTATTACGAGCGGCTGTATGGCCAACGGCTCAAGGCGGCGGAATGCGCATCCTGATTACCGGAGCCGACGGGCAGCTCGGATGCGAACTGCAGCGGGTGCTGGCGGGACACCAGTTGGCGCTCGGCATCTGGCCGGAGTTCGATCTGCTTGAGGATGGAGTGGAGCGATGTATCCTCGACGCGAAGCCGGACGTCGTCATCCATGCCGCGGCCTACACCGACGTCGAGCGGGCGGAGCGCGAGCCTGGTCTCGCCATGGCCGTCAATGGTGAAGGGACCGGACGGGTGGCCAGAGCGGTGGGCAAAGTCGGAGGGAGGCTGGTCTACGTTTCGACTGACTATGTCTTCGACGGCCGCAAGCGAGAACCGTACGTTGAGACGGACCAGCCCAATCCCATCAATGCCTACGGACGTTCCAAGCTCGAGGGTGAGCGGCAGGCGCTCGCCCATTGTTCCAACGTCGTCGTGGTACGGACTGCCTGGCTGTATGGGACCACCGGCAAGAATTTTGTCAAAACCATCATGCAGTTGGCCGAACATGAACCGGAGCTGCGCGTCGTAGCGGATCAGCGGGGCTCCCCCACGCACGCAGGCGACCTGGCCCAAGCCGTCGCCTGTCTATTGGCAACGGACATCCGCGGGGTCACCCATGCGACCGGCTCCGGTGACTGTACGTGGCACGAGTTCGCCACCGCAATCATTTCCTTGATGGGTTCTTCAGTGCCTGTGAAGCCCATCACAACAGCGGAGGCGAAGCGCGAGGCAGTTCGGCCGCCCTATACCGTATTGGCCAACCGGGTCTTGGCAAAGGCCGGAATTACGCTCCCTCACTGGCGGGACGCCTTGACGAGGTTCATGGCTGAATTTCGGGCAGGCGCGGCGAAAGGAGAACGAGGGTGAAGCGGGCGCTCATCACCGGCATTACCGGGCAGGACGGCTCCTATCTGGCCGAGCTCTTGCTGGACAAAGGATACGAGGTCCATGGAATCGTCCGGCGGGTGGCGATCGAGGACCCGGAGCACCGCCTCTGGCGCATTCTGCACCTGAAAGATCGCATCCATCTGCACGCCGCTTCGCTCGAAAGCCTTCCGAGCATCTATAGGGTATTCCAGACGGTGAAGCCGGACGAGTGCTACCACCTAGCAGCCCAGAGTTTTGTGACCTATTCGTTTGAGGATGAGTTTTCCACGCTCAATGCCAACGTCAACGGCACGCACTACGTGCTGGCTGCTCTGCGCGACTGTACGCCCGGTTGTCGGTTCTACTTCGCGGCATCGAGTGAGATGTTCGGCAAGGTTGCGCAAGTCCCTCAGAACGAGCAGACTCCATTTCATCCACGTTCCGCCTACGGCATTTCGAAAGTGGCTGGCTTCCACCTGACCAGAAACTACCGCGAGGCCTATGGTATCAAAGCCGCCTGCGGCATTCTTTACAACCACGAGTCACCACGCCGGGGCTTCGAGTTCGTAACCAGGAAAATCTCCTCTCAGGCAGCGAAGATCAAGCTGGGGCTGGCCAAGGAAGTGCGGCTGGGGAACCTGGAGGCTCGCCGAGACTGGGGACATGCGCGTGAGTATGTCCGGGCGATGTGGCTGATGCTGCAACAGGATGAGCCGGAGGATTATGTCATTGCGACGGGCGAAGAACACTCCGTTCGCGAGTTCGCCGACGCGGCTTTTTCGCATGTAGGCCTCGACTACCGCCGGTATGTGGCTGTGGATCCGCAGCTCTTCCGACCCGCTGAAGTGGAGTCCCTCTTGGGCGATGCAACCAAAGCTAAGCGCGGACTCGGTTGGTCTCATGCGGTGTCCTTCAAGGACTTGGTGCGGGAGATGGTCGAATCCGACTTGAAAACGCTCACCGATGCCCGGTTTGGACGGTAGGGGATGGGCTTGGCGCTCACTTTCAACTTGCACTCCCATTTTTTGGTGTTGTGCAATGTTTCCTTAATCACACCGTAGCGAGAGAGAGTCAATAATGCCGCGTTCACAACCCGCCCGACGGGCCCACGCCGATCTTCGGACCCTGAGGCAAGTGCGCCTAGTGGCTATGGATGTGGACGGTGTGCTGACCGATGCCGGGATGTACTATTCGGAGTCGGGGGACGAGTGGAAGAAATTCAACACCCGGGACGGTATGGGGATCAAGCTCCTGCAACGAGCCGGCCTGCTCACCGCGCTGATCACCCAGGAACAAACGAAGCTCGTCGCCAGGCGTGCGGAGAAACTGGCCATTCCGGAAGTGCGTCAGGGGGTAACCGACAAGCTGGCGGAGCTAAGGGCGTTGGCGGCCCGGTATGGGATGGATCTCCAGGAGGTCGCGTACATCGGCGACGACGTGAACGATTTGGAAGCGCTCCAAGCCGCGGGATTTTCGGCCGCGCCTGCCGATGCGGTGCCGCCGATCCGCAAAGTGGTCAGGTACGTGTGCAAGAGCAGAAGTGGCGAGGGGGCGGTCCGTGAAGTGGCCGATTTGATCCTCGAAGCCCAGGCCTCGGGGCAGGGGGCTCGGGGCAAGAGGTAGGAGACCTCGGTTGAATCTGGTGAGACGAAGAAAGGAACCGGTTGGTCACCACGCGCCCCGCGCCTCGGGCCTCTCGCCGCATCTCTACGCGGTCATTCTCGCCGGTGGGAGCGGGACGCGCTTCTGGCCGCTGAGTCGCCAGCTCTACCCCAAGCAATTGCTGCGGATCATGGGGGAGGAGACCCTCATCCAGCAAACCGTGCGCCGGGTGCTTCGCTGCGTTCCAGCCGATCGGGTGTTGATCTCCACCACCCCCACCCAGGCCGACTCGATCCGGTTCCAGCTGAGCGAGTGGAAGGAGGAGCTGCAGCAGAACTTGGTCATCGAGCCGGAGGCCAGAAACACCGCTCCGGCAATCGCTCTGGCGGCGACGGAGCTGCTCCAGCGAGATCCGGACGCGGTCATGCTGGTGCTCCCGGCCGACCACATCATTCACGGGGATAGGAAGTTTCAAGCAGCCGTGGCGCTTGCGTTGAAGCTTGCAGGGCAGGAGCGGCTGGTCACATTTGGTGTCAGGCCGATCAGGCCGGAGACCGGGTACGGCTACATCCAGCCGAACCGGCGTCTTTGTCTCGGGCGCCGGCGGGGCTTGAGCGGCTATGCGGTCGCCCGGTTTGTCGAGAAGCCGGACTCGTCCCAGGCCGAACGATATTTCAAGTCAGGGAGCTATTACTGGAACAGCGGCATCTTCGTCTGGCGGGCTGCCACCATTCTGGAAGAAGTGAAGCGTCACCAACCGGCCCTGGCTCGGACGATGCGGAAGGTCGGGGCGCTCTTGAAGACTGGGAACGGTTCTTCCTCCCTGTCCCGCGTGTATCATGGGCTGGATGCGGTGTCGATCGATCATGGGGTCATGGAGCAGTCCTCCCGTGCAGCCGTGATCCCGGTTGACTTCCTCTGGTCCGATGTCGGCAACTGGAGCAGCCTGGAGGAGGTTGCGCCGCACGATGAAGTGGGTAATGTGGTCAGCGGCAACGTGGTGGACCTAGAAAGCCGGAGATCGATCCTCTATGCCGACCGCCGCCTGGTGGCCACGATCGGCCTTTCAGACATGGTCGTGGTGGACACGCCGGACGCCACGCTCGTCTGCCCGAAGGTCCGCGCGCAGGATGTGAAGAAGATCGTCGAGATTCTCAAGAAGCGCGGTGCGCCGGAGCATCTGGAGCACCGAACCGTGTTCAGGCCCTGGGGGACCTACACCGTGTTGGAAGAAGGACCTGGGTACAAGGTAAAGCGAGTGACAGTGAATCCCGGCGGACGACTCTCCTTGCAACTCCATCACCGGCGGAGCGAACATTGGGTGGTCATCGCCGGGACGGCACGGGTGACGTGCGGGAGGCGGGTCTTCGATCTCCGGATCGGCCAGAGCACCGGGATTCCCAAGGAAACCCCGCACCGTCTGGAAAACCCCGGCACCGAGCCTCTCCATATCATCGAGGTCCAGAACGGTCCCTATCTCGGGGAGGACGACATCGTGCGGTTTCAGGATGACTACGGGCGAAGCGCAGCTTCGCCAGGCGCGAGGTCCGAGGCGCGAGGCAAGAGGTAAGGAAATATGAAAGAATCGGTCGTACGAGGAGTTCACCCCTCGCCCCTTGCCCCGTGCCTCTCGCCAGAGATTGGTGAGTGAAATGGCGCTTTTTCGCGAATATGACATACGCGGCATCGTCGGCCAGGAGTTGACCGAGGACATCGCCGAACGGATCGGGCTGGCCTTCGCAACCATGGCGGGCGAACAGGGCGTCAAGACCGTCAGCCTGGGACGGGACGGTCGGGCCAGCTCGCCGGCCCTTCGGGACAGACTCGTCAAAGGGCTGACCGCCGGGGGCCTGCACGTGCTGGATATCGGGGTCTGTCCGACGCCCGTGTTGTATTTTTCCCTGTTCCAACTGCCGGTGGACGGCGGGGTCATGATCACGGGCAGCCACAATGCGTCCGAGTACAACGGCTTCAAGCTCTGCATCGGCAAGGAGGCCCTGCACGGAGAAGAGATCCAGCAGTTGCGGCGGGTCGTGGAAGCCGGGCGGTTCTCCAGCGGGGCCGGCACGGTCTCGATCCGCCCGCTCATTCCGGACTACCTGGCCTATTTGAAGAAGAGCTTCGCTTCAGTCAAGGCCGACCGACTGCACGTCGTGATCGACTGCGGAAACGGAGCGGCCGCTCTGGTCGCCAAGGAGGCGATGGAGCAGCTGGGCTGCCGCGTGACCGGGCTCTACTGCACCCTCGATGGCCGGTTTCCGAACCATCACCCGGACCCCACGGTCGTCAACAACCTGCTAGACCTCATTGCCACCGTGAAGCGAACCGGGGCGGACGTCGGCATCGGCTACGACGGGGACGGAGACCGCATCGGCGCGGTGGATGAGAAGGGCAACATCCTCTGGGGGGACCGTCTGATGGTGATCTACTCCCGGGATATTCTGGCGTCCCGACCGGGAAGCACGATCATCTCGGAGGTGAAGGCCTCGCAAAGCCTGTACGATGACATCCAACGGCACGGGGGCCGGCCGATCATGTGGAAGACGGGGCATTCCCTCATCAAGGCCAAGCTCAAGGCCGAGACCGCGGTGCTGGCCGGTGAGATGTCCGGGCACATGTTTTTTGCGGATCGGTACTTCGGCTACGACGACGCCATCTATGCCTCTTGCCGTCTGGTTGAGATTCTGGCAAAGGCCAACAGGCCGCTCTCTTCGCTCGTGGCCGACCTGCCCGCCACGTCCGTCACTCCCGAGATTCGCGTGGACTGTCCCGACCACCTCAAGTTCGACCTGGTCAAGCTGGTCCAGGCTCGTCTGCTGGAATATGCGAAGTCCGGAGGCGCGCCTCCTGGGCCGGAGTTGGCCATTCGCGACGTGGTCACGATCGACGGCATCCGGGCGATCTTCCAGGACGGCTGGGGCTTGATCCGGGCTTCCAACACCCAGCCGGCCCTCGTGCTGCGGTTCGAAGCCACGTCGCCCGAGCGTTTGGTCGCGATCCGGGGCTTGATCGAGTCGGAATTGGACCGGGCCCGGCGCCAATTGGGCGCCTGAGCGTGCCGGGCCGTCTTGCCTTCTTCGGCTTTTGCGTCGGCAGCCTCCTCGCTTGCCTGCTCGGACCATTTGCCCACGCCCAGTCCTCATCGGCTCCCTCCATCTCGACCGACCGGCCCTTCGCGCCCGGCGAGCGGTTCGTCTATACGATCGACTGGTTCGCCATTCGGGCCGGGAACGCCGTGCTGGAGCTGGCGGAGTCGCCGCCCCTCAACGGTCGCCCGGTCTTCCGCATCCTGACGGCAGCCACGTCGAGCCCTCTGATCTCGAAGTTCTACCCGGTGGACAATCGCGTGGAGTCCCTCGTGGACATGGACACGCTGCTCCCCGAGCGGATGGTCTTCCGGAGGAGAGAGGGCAGGCGCAAGAACGACTTTGACGTGACCTTCCACCGGGCCGAGGGGACCGTGACCTCGATCAAGGACGGAGCGGCCGACACGCTGCCGGTCCCGCTGGGCATCCACGATGCGATCTCCTGCCTCTATTACGTCCGCAGCCAGCCCTCGCTGGTACCGGGGTCCTCCATCCTGCTCCACGTCCACCACGACAAGAAAAACTACAAGCTGGAAGTGCAGGTCGAGGGAATCGAGACGGTGACAGGGCCGTGGGGGACCGTGGAGACGGTCCGGGTGCTGGCCATCATGCCGTTTCAGGGCATCTTCCTGAACGAGGGGAACATCCGGGTCTGGCTGACCAACGACACGCGGCGGGTGCCGGTCATGATGAAGGCCAAGGTGATCATCGGGTCCGTCGTGGCCAAGCTGGCCGAGGGGTTCCGGGTCCCGCCTGCGCCCTGATCCCCCGAAGCAGAGAGTCGTTGCCCGCCCCTCGCGAAACCGATATAATTTCGCTGCCCCGGCACGGGGCTTCACCAGGCGGGAGGAGTCCAGTGAGGCCGTTTCCCACTACGCTGACGCGACATATCCTGCAGCACCAGGCGGCCCATCCCGGGGCCACCGGGGAGTTTTCTGCGCTCATGGCTCAAGTCGGCCTGGTCGGGAAGATGATCGCGTCCGATCTGCGCCGGGCCGGCCTCATTCACATCCTGGGTACGACCGGCCAGACGAACGTCCAGGGAGAGGTCGTCAAGAAGCTGGACGAAATCGCCAACGAGACGTTCGTCAAGGTCTTCCAATACAGCGGGCTGGTCTGCGCCCTGGCGTCGGAGGAAATGGAAAAGCCCGTCCGGCTGCCGGAGAACTGGCCGCACGGCAAGTACATGCTCCTGTTCGATCCGCTCGACGGCTCGTCCAACACCGACGTCAACATGCCTTTGGGCAGCATCTTCTCCGTCCTGCGGTATGACGGGGGACCCGAGCTGCCGGCGGACTCGGAGCTGGTCAGGCAGGGGACCGAGCAGGTGGCCGCCGGCTACCTCATGTTCGGCTCGAGCACGATGCTGGTCTATACGGCGGGGCACGGGGTGCACGGCTTTACGCTGGATCCGGGGGTGGGGGAGTACCTGCTCTCCCACGAGGACGTCAAGATCCCCAGAAAGGGGAAGGTTTACGCGGCCAACGAGGGCAACTATCACAAGTGGCCGGTCGGGACCCGCCGGTATTTCGACTATCTCAAGGCCCAGGACAAGGGAACGGGGCGGCCGTACAGCGGGCGCTATTCCGGCTGCCTGGTTGCGGACGTTCACCGCATGCTGCTCGGGGGAGGGATCTATCTCTATCCCGGCGAGACGGACAAGCCGGAAGGGAAGCTGCGGCTTTTGTATGAAGCGAGCCCGCTCGCCCTGGTGGTCGAGCAGGCCGGCGGGAGGGCCAGCACGGGGATGCAGCCGGTCCTGCAGGTCAAGCCGACTGCGCTGCACCAGCGGGTCCCGCTCGTGATCGGCAGCTCGGAAGACGTCCAGGTGGCGGAGGACTTCATACAGGAACGGCGGACATCGTAAGGGGTCGTGACGGACGGGAGGTTGATGATGAACGAGCGTATCCGAGAGATCCTGAGCTGGTATCAGAGCGACAATGCGGGCACGCGCACCAATCTCGCCCGCATCCTGCTGCACGGCAAGCTGGGCGGAACCGGGCGTCTGGTGATCCTCCCGGTCGATCAGGGCTTCGAGCACGGGCCGGCACGGAGCTTCGCGCCGAATCCGCCGGGGTACAGCCCCCTCTACCACTTCGAGCTGGCCATCGAAGCGGGCTGCAACGCCTATGCGGCGCCGCTGGGGTTTCTGGAGGCCGGCGCGGCGCAGTTCGCCGGCTCGATTCCGCTGATCCTCAAGCTCAACAACCACGACGTGCTGCACGAGGACAAGGACCCACTCCCGTCCGTGACCGGCAGCGTGCGCGACGCGCTGCGGCTGGGCTGCTCGGCCGTCGGGTTCACGATCTACCCCGGGTCGGCCCACTGTACCGCGATGTATCAGCAGCTCCGCGAGATCGCGGAGGAGGCCAAGGCGAACGGGCTGGCGGTGGTGGTCTGGTCCTACCCGCGCGGGTCCGCGCTGAGCAAGGAGGGGGAGACGGCGATCGACGTCGTCGCGTACGCCGCGCAGATCGCCGCGCAGCTCGGGGCCCACCTCATCAAGGTGAAGCTGCCCGCCGCGCACCTGGAGCAGGCGGCGGCCAAGAAGGTCTACGAGGCGGAACAGATCCCGATCAAGACCCTGCCCGAGCGGGTGCGGCACGTGGTGCAGAGCGCCTTCGCCGGCCGCCGGATCGTGATCTTCTCCGGCGGCGCGAAGAGCGAGGACAAGAACGTCTTCGAGGAGGCCCGGGCCATCCGGGACGGGGGCGGATTCGGCTCGATCATCGGGCGCAATTCGTTCCAGCGGCCCAAGGCGGAAGCGATCAAGTTCCTCCAGACGGTCATGGGCATTTACGCGGGAGAGATTCCCTAACCGCGAGTTATCGCGCTACCAGCCATTCGCCATCAGCTTCGAGAGTAACTTTCGTGACCGATCGTGAGCCGCCCAGGTTGGAAGCCCGCCGTGTTCCGCGTCTCCTTGCCGGCGCTCTGCTGATCGGCGTCGGGATCCTGGTCGGTCTCGTGGTGGCGTCGGACCTCGGCTGGCTGCCCTTCGGCCACGCCGTACCGGAGCCAACGGCCCAGCCAGCCGCGCCGGTCGTCCCGTCTGGCCCTGCATCTCCGCTCGCCGACCGCAACTTCGTCCAGATCGCCAAGACGGTCACGCCGGCCGTGGTGAACATCTTCACGTCCCGCATCGGCAAGGCCCCGGAGGGACCGCACGGCATGCCGTTCGATGATCCCTTCTTCCGCCGCTTCTTCGGGGAGGAGTTTTTCCGGCGGTTCGAGGCCCCGCGGGAGCGAAAGGAGCGCAGCCTGGGATCCGGGGTGATCGTGGACCCGAACGGCGTGATCATCACGAACAACCACGTCGTCAGCAAGGCGGACGAGATCAAGGTGTACCTGTCGGACAAGCGGGAGTTCAAGGCCAAGCTGGTCGGCACGGACTCCAAGACCGACCTGGCCGTGCTCAAGATCGAAGCCGAGGGGCTGCACACGATCCCCTGGTCCGACTCGGACAGACTGGAGGTGGGGGAGTTCGTCCTTGCCGTGGGCAATCCGTTCGGGCTCACGCAGACCGTGACGATGGGCATCGTGAGCGCGGTGGGCCGGGCCAGCATGGGGATTGCGGAGTACGAGGATTTCATCCAGACCGACGCGGCGATCAATCCCGGCAATTCAGGCGGCGCCCTCGTGAACACGAGGGGCGAGCTGGTCGGGATCAACACGGCCATCTTCAGCCAGAGCGGCGGCAACATGGGGATCGGGTTCGCGGTCCCCAGCAACATGGCCCGCTCGATCATGGAACAGCTCGTCAAGAGCGGCAAGGTCGTGCGGGGATGGCTCGGCGTGTCGATCCAGGAGCTCTCGCCCGAACTGGCGGCACAGTTCGGGCTGGCCGAGTCGAAGGGCGTGCTCGTGAGCGACGTGCTGGACAGCAGCCCGGCCAGGCGGGCCGGTCTTGCGCGCGGCGACGTGATCGTCGAATACGACGGGAAGCCGGTGGAGAACCCCACCCAGCTCAGAAACGCGGTGGCCCAGACGCCGGTCGGCAAGAAGGTCCTGCTCCGGTACGTCCGCGACAAGAGCACCCGCTCGCTCGAAGTGACGATCGCGGAGCAGCCCAGGGCGGTCGCCCAGGCCGGAAGCGAGGAGGGGGGACCCACCGTCGCCCCGGCCGGTCTGCTCTCCGACCTGGAAGTGAGGGAACTGACGGGGGACCTGGCCAGCCGGTTGGGACTGAGGGGCGGCGAGCGGGGCGTGGTCATCGCGCGGGTCCGGCCGGGGAGCGCGGCCGAGGAGGCCGGCTTGAGGGAAGGCGACGTGATCCTGGAGATCAACCGACAAACGGTCTCGACCCTGCAGGCTTACGAGCGGGTGGCGTCCAAGATCGGCAAGGACGAGGCCGCGCTGCTCCTGATCAAGCGACAGGGACGGACCAGTTACATCACGCTGAAGCCATAAACTCTGTCTTTTGGACAAGCCGGTGCTATAATGGCCGGCAGCCGAAAGGGGGTGACGATATATGGTGCGAAGATTTGCGTTCGTGTTCCTGAGCGCCCTCGCCGGATCGGCCCTCTTCGTGCGCGGGGAGCAGGAGGCGACGAGCGCCGTCCTGGCCCTCGGGTTTGGGATCGGCGCGCTGACCGGCGGGTTCGTCCTGGCGGCGGAGTATCTGCTCCAGAAGGCCTCGTTCGGGATCGTGGTGGGCGGGACCGGCGGGTTGGCGATCGGCTTGGTGTTGACCGGCCTGGTCGAGTGGGTCGGGAGCATCGTCTTCGACGTGGAGACCTTCCTGTTCCACATCGGAGGCCTCTTGTTTCTCCTCGGCCTGCCCTATCTCGGGCTCGTGCTGGGGGCCAAGTTCGGGCTGGAAAAGATCCCGGGGTCGGTCAAGCATCCGGAGCACGCGGTGTTGGCCAGCAATAATAAGATCCTTGATACCAGCGTGATCATCGACGGGCGCGTGGCCGATCTGTGCGAGACCGGATTCCTGGAAGGCACGTTCCTGGTCCCGCAGTTCATCCTGCACGAGTTGCAGCACATCGCCGATTCGTCGGATTCTCTCAAGCGGGCGCGGGGCCGGCGGGGGTTGGACATCCTGAACAAGGTCCAGAAGATGGTGGACGTGGACGTGCGCATCGTGGACGACGACTTCCCGAACGTGAAGGACGTGGATTCCAAGATCGTGCTCTTGGCCAAGAAGGTGGGCGCCAAGGTCATCACGAACGACCTTAACCTGAACAAGGTGGCGGAGCTCCAGGGCGTCCGGGTTCTGAACATCAACGAGCTCTGCAACGCGCTGCGGCCGGTGGTCCTGCCGGGTGAGACGATCCGGGTGTTCGTCCTGAAGGAAGGCAAGGAAGCCGGGCAGGGCGTGGCCTATCTGGACGACGGGACCATGATCGTCGTGGACAACGCCAAGCGCTGTATCGGCCGGAACGTGGACGTGGTGGTGACCAGCGTCTTGCAGACGACGGCGGGACGGATGATCTTTACGCGTCTCAAGGAAGAGAACGAGCGGGAGAAGGAGGAGCTGCAGGTCGCGCGTGGCTAATCGGACTGTCGCCCTCGTGCCGGCCGCCGGACGCGGGCTTCGCATGGGGGGCGCCACCCCCAAGCAGTTTCTCAGGTTGGGAGGTCTGCCGGTTCTCGTCCATTCCCTCCGGGCGCTCGAAGCGGCGGAGGACGTCGTCGGCATCATCCTTGCGGTCCCGGAGGCGGAGCGGGAGTTCTGCCTCCGGGAGATCGTCACCCCCCATCGCTTCACCAAAATCAGGCAAGTCGTGGCGGGCGGGGCGGAGCGCCAGGATTCGGTGCGCCACGGGCTCGAGGCGGTGGAAGGCGACGCGGAATTCGTGCTGGTGCACGACGCGGTGCGGCCCTTCGTGACCGTGGAGCAGATCCGGCTGGTCATCGAGGCGGCCGCCAAGCACGGGGCGGCGGTGGTGGCGATCCCGATGCGGGACACGGTCAAGCGGGTCGGACCGGACGGGCTGGTTCAAGGGACCGTGGAGCGGGGGCACCTGTGGCTGGCGCAGACCCCGCAGGCGTTCCGGCTGGAGCTCTTCCGGGAGGCCCACAGGAAGGCCCTCGCCGAGGGGATTCGCGGCACGGACGACACCCAGTTGGTCGAGCGGCTGGGGCACCCGGTTGCGATCGTGGAAGGGAGCGGGGAGAATATCAAGATCACGAGACCCGAGGATCTGGCGATCGGCGAGGCGATCCTTGCGGCCAGGAAGAACGTGAAGCGTGAAGCGTGAAGCGCACGGAAGGGACATGATGCGAGTCGGACTCGGTTATGACATCCACCCGCTGGGCGACGGACGCAAGCTGATCCTCGGCGGGGTCGAGATCCCCCATACCCAGGGCCTCGTCGGCCATTCGGACGCGGACGCGCTGGTGCACGCGGTCTGCGACGCACTGCTCGGGGCCATGGGGGAGGGAGACCTGGGCAAGCGGTATCCCAGCTCCGATCCCCGGTACAAGGACATCTCCAGTCTGCTCCTGCTGGAGGAGGTGACCCAGTTGCTGGGGCAGAAGGGTTATCGGCTGGTCAACCTGGATACGGTCATTGTGGCCCAGGCGCCGCGCCTCAGCCCCTATCTGCCCGTCATGCAGGCCCGGCTCGCCGAGGTGCTCAAGGTCGAACGGGACCTGGTCAACGTCAAGGTGAAGAGCGGCGAGGGGCTGGATGACCCGCTGGGGCGCGAAGAGGCGATTGCCACGCAGGCGGTGTGCTTGATCGAGCGCGCCTGACTTGGCAGGTAGCGAACAGCCAGTAGCTAGTAGCTGGTTCGCTATTCGCTGCCGGCTATTTTCGAAGCAGCTTGATCCATGTTCAAGGCGATCAAACAGGACCTGCAAGCCGTCTTCGACCGGGACCCGGCCGCGACCAGCAAGCTGGAGGTGGTGCTGACCTATGCCGGCTTCCACGCCCTGCTGGCCTACCGTATCTCGCATCGCCTCTGGAAGATGGGGGTGCCGGTCCTGCCGCGCGTGATCTCGCACGTCGCACGGTGGCTGACGGGCATCGAAATCCACCCCGCCGCGACGATCGGCACCGGGTTCTTTATTGACCACGGCATGGGCGTGGTCATCGGCGAGACGGCTGAAATCGGCGACTTCGTCACGCTCTTTCAGGGCGTGACGTTGGGAGGGACCGGAAAAGAGCACGGCAAGCGTCACCCGACGCTCGGCAACCACGTCGTCGTGGGGGCCGGGGCCAAGATCCTGGGCGGCATCAGGATCGGCGACAACGTGAAGGTCGGGGCTAACTCGGTCGTGCTGAAGTCCGTGCCCGCCAACTCGACCGTGATCGGCGTGCCCGCGCGGATCATCAAGACGGAAGGGGAGCGGGTCCCCGAGGCCACGATGGACCACATCAACATCCCCGACCCCATCGCCGACCGCTTCGAAGCCCTCGAGCGCGAGCTGATCGAGCTCCGAAAGAAGCTCGAGAACCAGAGCCAGCCGAAAGGTTCCTGATCGGCTCCCTCGCCCCACCGTACCTCCCGGATTGATCAAGACTCGGCTGACGAGGGGGCGGGCAGCCGGGTACCCGTTGCTCTTCGATTGCAATGGGTGATGCGGACATGATGCGTTGAGCAGCCACGGCGACTCCCCACCGTACTGTTGGCCGGTCGCCTCATCGGAACAGCAGAACGGCGCCCGGTACCCTCTCGGCTCTCCGATCTCTCGTTTCTACCATGCCGTCCGCCTCCGTGCCCTGCCGGCTCACCATCTCGCCGGCGTGCGCAAGCGTGACGCTCCTTATTCGTCGCGTCGCGCACTCCCTTCCAGCCGAGAACATAAACAGTGGAACGGGGATCGGTCGCTCGTGGGCCGATCCCCGTTCTTGTCGCGGCGAAGCCACCGCTCCTCCAGCGAAGTCCGCTCTGAGCTCCGCCTCACCTGCTTGCACTGTGACGGAGTGAGCTAGAGTAGGCAGGAGTGAGGTGATGTTGAGCACAAAATGGGCGCAGTAGACCTACGCGCTTGTGCCGTCGTTCCGCTCATTGCCAGTCGCCGGAGAGCACCCAGGCGGCCCATTCGATGGGACGGCTGTCGCCGTTGAAACGCGCGCGGTTCTCGCGCATGAGGTCCAGTTGCGCTTGGCGCAGCACCGCCGCCTTGCCCAACGGTCTGCCGTCCTTTGCATCCCTCCAGAGGTAGCCGTAGAACTTTGTCATCAGCCGCACCGTAGGCTCATCCGGCACCTTCCACAGGCTCGTCAGAAGGCTCCGTGTTCCCGCCATGCCAAATGCCCAACGAAGCCCTAGCAATTCTTGGCCTGTGTGCTGTACCCCCAGGCCCGTCTCGCAGGCAGAGAGCACGATTAGCTCGGTACCACGGAGGTCCAGGCCTGTTACCTCCAGCGCGGTGAGGATGCCGTCCTCCGCGCCGCTCGTCGCGCGGGCGCGCTGGTTGGCTCCGGCCAGCGCAATCCCAGAGAGCAAGAGAGGGTTCGTGCCAACCGGACCCCGTAGGTCCTCATCCAAACGCGCTGCTTGCACTACCACGCCGCGCTGATCCCGAGTTGAAGCCGGAGGTGTACACGTATCCCCTGCAAAGTACCCATGTGTCGCCAGATGCACATACCGCTGGCCGGTGATCTTCTGCGCGAGCCACGGTTCGCTTGCGTCCTTACCTTCGGCCCGGCTGATCGCCGCACCCCTCAGTCGGTTGCTGGCCTCGCCGACAATGTTTTGCACTTCTTGAGCCGTTCCTGGCAGCGGAAGAAACTCCGCCGTCACCTCCAGCCCGCAGCCGGCGCGGGGCAAGGCTCGGTGACCGTCTTTTTTGTCTGAGGGGCCTGCTACAGCCGCGCCATAATCGGGATTCCCCACCAGGAGAAGGGCACCCGCTGCCTCACGCCGTTCTGAACTTTCCTCTCTCATCAGGTGCAGTAGATCGCGGCCTGATGGAATCGTGACTAAGGGGTAGGCCTCCACGAGATACGTCTGCCCGTTCTCACCCGGCAACAACTGGAACGGGACGACGGCCAACGGACCGTCTGGCGCAATGTTCAGCATCGCGGCTCCAGGCAGCGCTTGGCGAACCGAAGGCGGCAATACGAGTGCCCCCAGTGCGCGGGCCTTCGCCAGGATTTCGCTTTCCGAGAGCAGTTCTTCCTTATCTCCGATTTTCCTCACTTGTGTGAGACTCTGTCTGAAGGTTTCAGCTGCCGCATCAATCGGCACCGCTGGCCCCAATTCGACACGCTGGACGTTGGGACATCGCCCACCGCGGAGTATGAAGACAGTGTAGCTTGCTTCCCAGCGGCCCGGCTTATTTCCTTGCGCGGGGGTGTACCGGCTATACCGAACATAGTCCAGCAACACCGCGTCGCGGGGGAGAGCTTGACATACATCGGTTGCAATGGCACGTGCTTCTGCTTGTGCGGCCCGGAAGGCCGCACTCGTGCGGCTGAGTTCAGCCTCAACCTGTTCAAGCTCCTTTTCCAGCGCAACTACCCGCTCACGCTGTCCCTGCTCGCTGCGGAACGTGAGGCTAGTCATCTCCCGTACGAGCGACTCTCTCCGTTCCAGGAGCGGACGAACTTTTGGATCCGGGGCGCGGGTGAGTGCCGCCCGTTCTTCTGACAGGACCCGAAAGACCAGGTTCTTGCGTCGCAGCACCGCGGCATACATGGTGTCATTGGGTACAACTTGCGGCGGCATGGATGCGTAATTGTAGAACGTATCCTGAGAAGTCCGCAGGAATGCCAACTTCTGTCTCTCGGAAAGCCCGACTAGACTACGGGCCGTATGGATTTCAACGGCATGCATGGCACGCTCCAAAACCTCCGAAGCCTTGCCCGGTTCCCCTGTGTCCCAAAGTAACAACCCGAGGTTGTTCAGGACGCTGGCCACTTCCGGGTGAGTGGGCCCCAGTACTTCTTCCTTGATTCGTAGTGCTCGCTCATACGAGAGTCGAGCGTTAGCATAGTCTCCCGTGTCTTGGAGCAACCCCGCTAGCTGGTTCAAGTCAGTCGCTACCTCAGGGTGATTTAACCCCAATGCTTGCTCCCTGACCCGCAGGGCTCGTTCATATAACTGAAGGGCCCCGGAACGGTTACCCATGGCGCCCACCACAAACGCCAAATTACTCAGACTCACGGCCACATCTGGATGATTGGGGCCAAGTGCCTGCTCTTTGATCCGTAGTGCGCGCTCATGTAGAGGCCGCACCAACGATAAGTCACCCGTCTTAATCAATGTCTCCGCCAGATTATTCAGACTTGACGCCACATCAGGATGCGCGGGCCCCAGAGCCTGCTCCCTGATCCGCAGCGCCCGCTCGTGCAACACCTTGGCACTAGCATAATCGCCTATATCATTGAGCAGCGCCGCTAGATTACTGAGGTCAGTCGCCACGTCGGGATGATTCGGACCTGAAGCCTTCTCGTCAATCAGCAGAGCGCGTTCCAATAGTGGCCGAGCCCGGCTGTAATCGCCCATGCTCACGAGCACAGCCGCCAGGTTGTTCAGGCTCTTTGCCACGCTTGGGTGAACTGGGCCTAACACTTGCTCCCTAATCTGCAGCGCCCGCTCCAGCATCAACTGCGCCTCAGAATAATCACCCAACTTCTGCATCACTACGGCCAGGTTATTTAGACTATTGGCCACGTCTGGGTGTGTAGCTCCCAGTGCCCGTTCTCTGATCCGTAACGCCTCTTGGTGGAAGAGCCGAGCTTCCCCATAGTCTCCCATGTCACTGAGCACCACTGCTATATTACTCGCGCTTTGAGCTACATCAGGATGCGTAGGCCCAAACGCCTGGACTCGGATCTTCAATGCCCGCTCATGTAAACGCTGCGCCTCGGCATAATTCCCTACCTTTCGAAATGCCTCAGCTAGGTTGTTCAAGGCTGTTGCTGCAGCAGGATGTTTCGGCCCGACCACTTGTTCGATTAAAGCCAAGGCCTCTTTCCCTATTCGAATAGACTGTAGATATTCCCCCTTGTTGTACGATTCCCGCGCCTGCTGTGAGAGGCTAAGGGCTCTTTGGAGGAGAGCAACAGTTTGTTGGTCTTGCGCGTGGCCAGTAATCGGGCTAGCCACTAAAAGGAGCTGTAGGGTGAGCATCAGCAGAGTAAGTCTAACTTGCATGAGGTATTCTCAAAGGTGACAAAACTTACTTTAGCCTCCTTCGGAGAAGCGTTCAAGCAGGCTTCCGTTTACGGGTGTGGCACCGAATTTAGTAATATAATAAGATGGGCTTGGTTACGTGGTGTATCACGAGGAAGCCTAGCGCGCCGGGCGTTCTTCGAACCGCGCGGTGAAGTGGTGCCCTTGCTGCCATCAGTCTTGATAGATCCATTCCATGTAACTATTTTGTTTGTTCAGGGTGAACTGGGCAACCGCTGGGAAGTCGTGACTTGGAATTTGCGAGTCCGGGTGTGCGAAGGGATTGTGATAAATGCGGAATATATATTTGCTTATGTCTTCCTGGATGAAGTTCCTGTTGTGTTTCCTTATGACAGGATAGACAATGTGTTTAAGCACGGCCACAGCGCCAAGTGATGTTCTTTGAGTCCGCTGAAACACGCCTCTCCTGTCAACAATTGCATGCCTAGGGTTATGTCCTCGACCCGTCATCAAATCCACAGAATATACAATTGCTGTTTTCCCGTACAGGACCTGGATTAACTCGCGATCAAATGAAGTTAGGCTTACATTCAATTCGTCAGCAAGAAGGATCAGAGTCGGGATTTGACGCTTAGGCAATTTCAGGTACCCTTCTTCAATGGCTTGCCGGATCCGGGCGTAGCTAGAAAATGCTCCTCCTTGCCTTTTCGGTTCCCACGGACTTTTGACTTCCAGGAAAATCTGCGTGCCTTGGGGAGATCGGATCAGAAGGTCCCCTCTTTTGGTTGCATGACCTAATGGCTCAAGTTCATCGATGTGAAATCCGCATTCACTTTCAAAGAAATGAGCCACCATCAACTCATTTAGCACGGACTTCACATGATAGAGATTTAGCTTTTTCAGAGGAATTTCCAATCGTCTCTGGTAGGTTTGTTCCTTGCCCCGTTTGATGGCGACCTTGACCCACTTATCAATTTCATTTTGGAAGCACTTCTGTGATGATTTCCTGAGGTATATCCAGAGACCACTTAGGTCCCCTGTGCTGCGGCTGGTTAAGCTTTTAAACCAGCTCACACCCCCAAAGAATCGTTTGAACCACTTCACTGCTTACTCGTTCCTGAGGTCGACTCCACGCTTAAGGGCGCTCACGAGTATTAAGCACGGATGTCAGAATATTTTCTTTTTGAACTGCGTAGAAGAATACGCCGGCCGTCTTAAAAAGTCGATGGGAGATGATTGGGTGGCGGACGGTCTGGAGCGTACTTCACCGGAGGACATGGGGAACCCACTGAGGCTCTGTCGAAAAGGAAAGCCGGAACTGACCAAGGCACCACGTCCTATAACCGTGGCCGCGGGAATTCCGAAAGGTGTTCCGTTCGGCAGTGCCCGGGAGGGTCATTCCGAGAGGTGCGGGGGCGGTAACGCCGGCGGAGCGGCGGTCTTGTGCATTGAGGGTTCTCTTCGAGAAATCGGTGGCTGGTTTGGGAAGAAGACGGATGTGAGCTTGGGGAGAACCTATGCCGATGCCGGCATGAATTCCCTGGCATGCAGAATCTCTTTACTGCTCATGGGCCTAATATCGGTCTGCTTGAGCGTCAAGAGGGCAACGGTTTTGCCCGCGGCTGTTACGAACTCGACCTCGAACGCTGTCCCATCGGCGTAGCAATGCACCACGGTCCCGATGTCGCCCTGCTTCAAACCAGACTCTCGAATATCACGCCTGAGAACCACTGTTTCCAATTCGGAGATCATAGGCCATTCCTCCGGTTCATTCCGCGGGATATGCAGTCACGAATCGCGGGCTTGTCTGACCGGTTTCGATAATCCAGACGGTTCGCAATTGTACGAGTCTTCCTGTCGGTGTTTGGAGTGATCCTTCGACGACATATTTCACGCCGTGAGGGGCCGATATGGCTTCCGTAACGTCTTCGGACTGCGCGATCTCAATCAGGCGTCGCTTGAGCATAGTCGGATTTTTCAGGTCGAAGCCAACGGCACGCAAGAAGCTCGCCTTTAATCTACCAACAGAATGGGTTTCGGATAGCAAATACTCTTCCAGTTTAGCAGGTGGAATGTAGGCTTCTTCCCGATTGGGAAGCTTCACGCCAAACTCTTACGAAAAGAACCACGCGTGGCTATGGAGATGGTAGCCTCTCACTAGAGGGATGTCAAACTGGGCTCTTAATAATCCACCCGCACCAGATAGAGCCCGTGCGCCGGGGCCGTGTAGCCGGCGGCCCGGCGGTCCCTGGCCTCCAGGACGTCCTTCATTGCCTGAGGCGGCCGCTTGCCCAGCCCGACCTCGACCAGCGTCCCCACGATCGCCCGCACCATCTGCTTGAGAAAGCGGTCCGCCTCGGCCTCGATCCTGATCGTCGGGAGTGCCTGAAGCAGCTCCAGACGGCGGAGGTCGCAGACCGGATTCTCCGTGTCGGTCGGGTGGCCCTGAAAGGAGGAGAAGTCGTGCCGCCCCAGCAGGGGCTTGGCCGCCTCCCGCATCGCGTCAAGGTCCAACCGTTTCCGAACGTGCCAGGTCCGGTGACGATCGAGGGCGGACCGCTCCGACTGGTTCAGGATGCGATATTCGTAGAGCTTGCCCGTGGCCGAGTAGCGGGCATGGAAGTCGTCCGGGGCTGCCTCGACCGAGCGGACGCTGATGTCCGCCGGCAGCAGGCCGTTCAATGCGTGGAGCCATTCCTCGGCCAAGAGGGGCTTGTCGGTTCGAAAGCTCGCCACCTGGCCGACCGCATGGGCCCCGGCATCGGTCCGGCCCGCTCCGATGACCGGAATGGTCGTCTGCGTGACCTGCTGAATGGCCGCTTCGAACGCGGCCTGGACGGTGGGCAGATCCGGCTGCCTCTGCCATCCGGCATACCCGGTCCCGTCGTACTCGATGGTGAGTTTGAAGACGGGCATGACCGCAATGATGCGGGCTAACGTGAAGCGGTCTGAAGCGGGCGCACGTAGGCCTGGACCCCCTGGAAGATCGCCTCGGCCATGCGGGTCAGGAACGTCCGGTTCCGCATCAGCCGCTCCTCGATGGGATTGGAGATGAAGGCGATCTCGGCCAGGATGCTGGGCATCGTCGTGAACCGGATGACGTAGAACGGCGCGGTCTTCACCCCGTGGTCCATCACGTCGTAGTGGTCGTCGAGGTGCGCCACCATCGCCTGCTTGGTCGTCCAGGCGAGCTCCTGCGACTCCTCGATCTTTTTCGTCGTCAGCAGGTCGGCGACCAGATACTGCCAGCCCACGCCGGTTTCATTGATCGGCGTGCCGTTTTCCCGCGCCGCCACTTCGAGTGCCCGGCGATCGCTGGCCTCGCCGAAATGGTACACCTCCAGTCCCTTGGTGGACCGGTGGGGGTGCGAGTTCACGTGGATCGAGACGAACAGGTCGGCCTCGTGGCTGTTGGCGAATTTGGCCCGGTCTCCCAGCTCCACGAACACGTCCCGGTCCCGCGTCATCAACACCCGTGTGCCGAGCCGTTCCCGGATCAGATCGCGCAAGACGAGCCCCACTTGCAGCGTGATGTCCTTTTCCTGGAGCCCGCTCCGCCCGACGGCTCCCGGGTCCTTGCCGCCGTGTCCCGGATCAATGACGATGGTCTTGATCTCGTCCCTGGCCGGACGCTGGGCGGACTTGATGACGGGAGGAGGCGGGCTCGGCGCGGCTTGAGGGGCGTGAGGCTCCGCCGGCTTGGTGTCTGCGACGTCCGCCCTGCCATAGACGTCGAAGACCAGCCGGTCCGGCTTCGTCAAGGGCAGCAGCTTGTAATCGCTGATCGCCGCCAGGTTGAGCGAGACGGTGACGGAGCGGGGGTTCGGCTGCGCGATGGTGATCTCCTCCGGCAGAGCGTTCTTGGCCAATTTTGCCCTGGCGGCCTCGCCGAGCTGCGAATGCTGCAGCTCGATGATGACCCGATCCGGGTTTTTCAGACGGTTCTGGGTGAACGGGACGCTGCGTTGCAGGTCCAGCACGAGGCGCGTGTAGTCCGGATGGGCCTTGACGCGCACGTCCTTGACGAGGGTCGTGGCCGTGACCGGGGCCGATCCTTTTCTCCGCGGTTTCTTAGCCTTGCGGGCGGGTCCCTGAGTCGTGACCGGCGCCTTGGCACGGGCCAGAACCGGCCGGGTCGCCTCAGCCGTGTCGTAGAAGACGGGGGCCCAAGCAGCCAGGGTGGCCAGCAGGAGGATCGGCAGGCCCAGTCTCCTCGGTTGAGGCTGTGACGTCGGCATCGTGTCCATGTGAGCGGGAAATCAAGTGAAAATGTTCCTCTATGTGGCCCGGATTGTCAATAGGTTCCTACTAAGGGGCGAGAATTGACAGGGGGGAATCCCTCCAGTAGGCTGCCGGACCGTGGCGCTGCATCTCATCATCGACGGCTACAACCTCCTGGGCACGCGCGGGTTGGCTCGAGCCTTCTCCGGCTCGGACTCGGAGTTCGCCCGGGAGCAGCTCCTCCGGGACCTGTCTCTGTACCGCCAGCGCAGGGGCCATCCGATCACCCTCGTGTTCGACGGGTGGCAGCAGGGGATGGGCACGGAGCGCCGGGAGCATCGGGTCGGCGTCGAGGTCATCTATTCCCGCCGGGGGGAGCGGGCCGATCAGGTCGTGCAGCGGCTGGCGGAGGAGTTTGGGCACGACTGTGCCGTCGTCTCCTCGGACAGGGAAGTGGCGGACTTTGCCAGGGCCCGGGGAGCCTTTGTGATGAGCGCGCAGGAATTTGCGGCGAAACTGTGGGCGGCGCCGGCTCCGCGGCGGGCGATCATGGTCCCCAAGGACCTCGAAGCCGAGGAGTTGCCCCGGCGTACTCCCGACAAGAAGGGGAACCCCAGGAAGCTGCCCAAGGCCCTCCGCCGGCGAAACCGCCGGCTCAGGGGATTTTGAACAGGCGTCGGGCATTCTGCGCGGTGATCCGGCCGATGTCCTCCTGGCTCCCTGCTCCCGTCACCTCCGCGATCTTCTCGGCCACCAGCTTCACGTAAGCCGGCTCGTTGCGCTTGCCCCGGTGAGGGGCGGGCGTCAGATAGGGGCCGTCGGTCTCGATCAGGAGCCGGTCGAGCGGAACGGTCTTGGCGATCTCCCGCAACGTCGTCGCGTTCTGGAACGTGATGATGCCGGAAAAGGAGAGGCAGAAGCCAAGGTCCAGGGCGCCCTTGGCCAGCCACGCGTCGCCCGAAAAGCAGTGGAAGACGCCGCCCGCCGTGTCGCCGCGTTCCTCCCGAAGAATGGCGATCGTGTCCTCCTGCGCCTCGCGCGTGTGGATGACGAGCGGGAGCCCCAAATCGCGCGCCAGGCAGATCTGCTCGCGGAACCGTTCCCGCTGAAGCTTGGGCGGCGAATAGTTGTAGTGGTAGTCGAGGCCGATTTCGCCGTAGGCGACCACCTTCGGGTGTTGCGCCAGCCGGCGCAGCTCGTCGTACCATCCGTCGCCGATCAGCCGGACCTCGTGCGGATGGACCCCGATCGTCGCATAGATGAACGGGTGCCGCTCCGCCAGCTCCACGGCGGCCCGGCTGGTCGCCAGGTCGCAGCCGATCGTGACAAAAACCTCGACGCCGGCTTCCCGGGCGCGGTCCAGCACCGCCTCCCGGTCGCCGTCGTACCGGCTGTCGTCGAGATGCACGTGGGTGTCGATCAGCATGGCTGCGCTCCTCGGCGGCCGGAGCGAGCGCATCGTAACACAGGGCTTGCCGGCTTGAGAAGCTGGCGACGGACAGGGTTGACAGGCGCGCGCGCCCCATGTTACTAATGCAATCCGTTTGCATTTTGTTTCCTGAGAGGGAGTGAAGTGAAAGGGTTGGTTGACGGGCTGCGGACCCAGGGAAAGCGGTTGACCCGCCCGCGCAGGGCCATTCTGGCCGTCCTGGAACGGTCCAAATATCCGCTCAGCGCGTCGGAGCTGCACGGCCGTCTCAAGAAAGAGGGCGTTGCCGCCGACCTGGTAACCGTCTACCGGACCCTTGCGGTGCTCAAGGATGCAGGGCTGGTCTCTCAGGTCGAGCTCCAGGAGGGACAGTCGCGCTACGAAATCCTGCAAGGCCGGGAGCACCATCATCACATCCGCTGCCGAGGTTGCGGACGGATCGTGGACTTGCTGCTGTGCCCGATCAAGAAACTGACGACTCTCGTGGAGCGGGAGACCCAGTTCCTGGTCGAAGGGCACTCCCTCGAGTTCTTCGGGGTCTGCCCCAAATGCCGATGAGACTGTCGGAGATGAGCGCCGGGCGTCACAGACTAAGATGGAACGTGGCTGGCGGGGTCTTAGCCCTGAGCCTGACCTCGATCCTCCTGGCGCTCGCCCCGTTCGCGGCCGCGCTCGCGGTTCACCACGAGCTGGCTGCGGCGGACCATGACGGCCATGAACATTCCGACACCGACCTCTGCCAGTGGGTCCAGCACCATACGACCGGCTCCCACCAGACCGACGTTCCGATCGTCGAAGCGCTCGTCGTGCCCCAGCCGCACGAATTGCTCCCGCTCTCGCAACCCATATCAACCGCTCTCTCGCTAGCGACCCCGTCCCGCGCCCCGCCCGTCCTCTGATTCTCCGTCGTAAATAGCGAACAGCCAACAGCGAGCAGCTCGGAGCCATGGGCTATTCGCGTCACGCTATTTTGGAGGGGAGGATGAGAGGATCACAGCTATCCGTCCGACTGTTCATAGTCAGGATGGCCTTGGGGCTCGGCCTATGGTCCATGGGTGGACCCCACGTCACCTTGGCCCAGGTGCCCGTCGCTCCTGCCCATACGATCACGGGCGTGGTTCAAAATCAGGATCTGCGGCGCATTCCGCAGGTCATCGTCGAATTGCGCGATCAGGAGGGCTCGGTCGTGGCCGACACGGTCACGAACGATGCCGGCGAGTTCTCGATCGCCGCGCCGGCCGAGGGCACCTATTCGGTCAGCGCCGTCCAGGAAACCTACCGCAGCGAGTACATCATCCTGCGGATCGGGACCGAGAAGCCGGCACCCGTCACGTTGACCCTCTCGCTCACCCAGGAGATCGCGCTCGACATCGTGTCGCCCCTTCCGCCGATCCAGTACAAGGCTTCCAGCGAGACCTATTCGCTGAGCCGGAAGGAGATCGAGCAGTTGCCCAGGGGCAACAACAACGACGTGGACCAAGTCCTGGCCACGATCCCTGGGGCCGCGGTGAGCGCTCTCAAGCAGGTTCACATTCGTCAGGACCACGCCAATCTCCAATTTCGGATTGACGGCGTCCCGATTCCGGACACGGTCTCGACGACGTTCGCCGACGTGATCACGCCCAGAGCCTGGGAACGGGCAGACATCATTTTGGGCGGCATGGAAGCGCAATACGGGAACCGGACCGCCGCGCTCATTGACATCACGAGTAAGAGCGGGACGAAGCCGGGCTTTGGTTCGTTCCAGATGTTCGGGGGGGCGAACCAGACTGTCAATCCGTCGTTCGAGTATGGCGGGACCGTCGGGGAGAAGTTCCGCTACTACGTCCTGAACAGCTATACCTCGACGAACCGCGGCATCGACCCCCCGACGCTCGGCAGGTCCTGGTTCAACAACCAGAGCGAACGGAACCAGACCTATCTGCGCGGCGACTATCAGCACGACAATCGGAACAACTTTTCCTGGCTCTTCTTGAACTCGGTCGCCAAGTACCAAATTCCCACGATACCTGGCCAGACTGCCAACGCCACGACGCTCGCGCTGATCCAGGCGCAATATCCGGGGTTCACGCCGGCGTCCTCGCAGTACATCGGCGAGTTCCAGCGGGAGAACAATCAGTACGGGCACATGGTCTGGCGCCACGACGTGAACGCCAGCCAGTTCTTCAGCCTGGCCGCCTATTTCCGCCAGACCCGCGCGACCTTCGTCACGGACCCGTTGAATGTGCTGAGTTACGTCCGAGATGAAGCGGAGCCCTTTTCCGCCGGCAGCCAGGATCGAGAGGCCTACTCGGCCGGCGTGCGCTTGGACTATACGAACCGGCTGAACAGCCAGCACTTGCTCAAGTACGGGTTCCAGATCGACCGGACCCAGGCGGTCAACAAGACGCGCCTCTTCGCCTTCGCGCGAGACGGGATGGGCAATCCCACCGGACCGGTCATCGGGATCAACGGTGACCGCCGGTTGATCGGATGGCGTGAGGAGCTCTGGCTTCAGGATCAATACACCCCTACCGAGAAATTGACCTTTAACGTCGGCCTACGGTATGACTACATCCAGGCGTTGACAGACTCCTGGCAGATCAGTCCCAGGGTCGGGGTCACCTACAAGGCGAACCAGGAGAACGTCTTCCACGCCTACTACGGCCGGCTCTTTACCCCCCCGAACCTGGAATCCGTGGCGTTTCTGGTGCCACGCACGGTTGGCACGACCGCGGAGCCGGAAAACCTGACCAACAATGCGCCGAAGCCGGAACGGGCGCATTATTTCGAGGCCGGGTGGTATCATGCGTTCGGCCAGTTGGCCACCTTGCAGATCGTGGGATACTACAAGCTGAACGAAAACATGTCGGATGCCGGCCAGTTCGGCACCACCCCGCTGCTGAACTACTTCGCGTTCAACTATGGATGGCAGCGGGGCGTTGACGGGATCCTGAAGGTCAACTTCACGGAGAACCTGACGGGACGGGCCAACCTGGCCTGGGGGCAATCCAAGGGGTACGGACTCCAGTCCGGTCATTTCCTCCTCGAACAGGGGGAGATCAACGACGTCAACAGGCCCGGCGGGGTCTTTACGGACCACATGCAGACGATCACGAGTTCGGCGCTCCTGACCTATCGTTTTCTGGAGCGGAACACGGTCTCCGGCCAAATGCTTTATGGGTCGGGTCTTCGCACGGCGGTGCCGGGGGGACAGACGAACTCGACGCACATGCCGACGTACACGATCTATAACGCGTCGTTCACCCACGAGATTCCCGTCGCCAAGACCCAGAAGTTCCTGTTGGGCTTTGACGTCATCAACCTGTTCGATCAAGGGTACTTCTACAATTCTGGAGAGGGCAGTATCGGGCTGGGGGTCGCCCATGCCGGGATGCCCCGGTCGTTCTTCTTCCGCGGCCAGTGGTTCTTCTAGTGAGGGGAGGCGCATGCGAAGACTGCTCGGATTCATACCGCTCATCGGCGTGATGGTGCTCTTGTGGCCGGCCTGCAGCGGTGCCGCACAGGGGGACGAGGCCACCCATCAGTCGGACCATGCGGCGGACGCTCCGGACGTCATCCTCCCGGACGTCCACGTCCACGGGGTCCCGCTGAACAGGGACCGGCAGTTGGGGCCGGTGGCCACCTACACGCCCTGGCCTGCCGTTCCGTCTTCGCTCGACGGCCAGCCCCTGGACGACTGGATGAAGGCCAGGATGCTGGTATCCAAGAATGCGCAGGTGACGGTCGTCGTGCTGGAGCCGGCGAAGCACCGGGAGCTGACCATCGCCGGCCTCCAGGCGCTCAACCAGTGGCAGTTCGAGCCGCAATTGAAGGGAGACGAGCCGGTTGACGGGGAACTGACCGTGCGCATCCACTTTCGGACTCGATAACGGCGCGGGCCAAGGGCAGGGGGCTCACACTGGACTGGGATACGACGTTCTTCCTGACGATCAACGGCTTGGCTGAGCGATCGGCCGGAGCGGACTGGATCATGCTGGCGCTCGGCTGGACCACAAGCCTGGCTGTGCCGGGCGCTCTGGCCTTCAGCTATTGGCTCTGGCTGAATCGCCGGGAGGCGCTGATCGGGGGCGTGACGCTGACCGTGCTGGTCGTGCTCGGGGACCTGCTCGGGGCCCAACTCAAGCATCTGGTCGGTCGCGTCCGGCCTTGCCACGTGCTGACCGGCATCCATCAACTGACCGGCTGTGGCGGGACCTTCAGTTTTCCTTCCAACCACGCGCTCAACGTCGCCACCGTCGCCGCGTTCTTCCAAGTCCTGTATCCGGCAACCGGGTGGGTGACCTGGCCGGTCGTGGTCCTGGCCGGGTTCTCGCGGGTCTACGTCGGAGCCCACTACGCGACTGACGTGCTGGGCGGCTGGCTCATCGGGGCCGCGCTGGGAGCGGGGGCGGCGCTCTGGCTGACCCGCTGGCCGGCCTTCCGACCGTTCCAGTCCGGGCTAACAGGATCGGGCCGGTCTCTACGGTAACAGCTCGAATTCCAGGAAATATTGGCGGGGCAGGAAGGCGTGCTCGCGGACCAGACGGTAGCCGGCCTGGCCCATCTCCCGAACCACGGTCTCCCGCGGCACCAAGTGCTGTTTGGGAAAGCCCACGTCGCCCGACCGTTCGTCATGGTAGAAGTCGAGGATCGCGACTCTCCCGCCCTTCCTGAGCGCAGCTTTGACGTTGGCGAAATAAGCCGGCCGGCGGTCCAGGTGGTGATAGACGTTGCAGAGGAAGACCAGGTCCACGGACTCGGCCGGCAGCTTCGGGTCGTCCGGCCGGGCCAGGACGAACTCGGCCGAGTAGGGGACGTGCAGGTGGACAAGACTGTCCTTGACGTAGGCGAGCATCTCCGGCTCGACGTCGATCGCATAGACCTTGCCGGTCTCGGTCACGGCCTCCACGAACCGGCGGGTGAAGTAGCCGGAGCCGGACCCCAGGTCGGCCACGGCCATCCCCGGCCTGAGCGCCAGCGCCTTGATGACCTGGGACGGCTTCTGGTCCTTGTCCCGCTCCGCACGGTCGAGGTGCTCCAGGTAGGCCTTGAGGTCTGAAGGGTTGCGATGACGCCCCTGACCCTCGTGCCCCTGGCCGTGCTGCGCGGTGGCGACGGAGATGGGTCCGCCGACCGCGGCCGTCAGCAGGAGCCCGATGGCCAGGATGAGCGGCGGGCCGGCGATCCGGCCTGGCAGGCGTCGGCTCACGATCGGTCTCCCGTTGCCCTGGCGGCGGAGGCGGCCAGGATCGCCTTCAGCTCCTCGCCCGAGATGGTCTCCTTGCCGAGCAGCACCGTGGCCGCCTCCTTGAGGACGCGCTCCTGCCGGGACAGCAGCGTCTTGACGCGCGCGTACTGCTCGTCGATGATCCGGCGCACTTCGCAGTCGATTTCGCGTGCCGTCTCCTCGCTGTAGTCGCCGGGACCTTCCGGCTGGCCGGTCTGGATGAAGAGAGGCTGGCGGTCCCGCTCGAAGCTGATCTGCCCTAGCTTGTCGCTCATGCCGTAGGCCTTCACCATGCTCTTGGCGATGTCGGTCGCCTTGAGCAGGTCGTCCTGCGCGCCGGTCGAGACCTCCCGGTAGACGATCTCCTCCGCCACGCGCCCCCCCAGCAGCACGGCGATCTTGTTTTCCAGCTCCGACTTAGTCATCAGGAACCGGTCCTCGGTCGGGAGCTGGATCGTGTAGCCGAGCGCGGCGATCCCGCGCGGGATGATCGAGATCTTCTGCACCGTGTCGGCGCCCGGGATGGAGAGGGCGACCATGGCGTGGCCGATCTCGTGGTGGGCGACCCGCTCCTTTTCCTTCGGGTTCAGGACCCGGTTCTTCTTCTCCAGCCCGGCGATGACCCGCTCGACCGCCTCCTGCAGCTCCGCCAGGCCGACTTGGTCCTTGCCGCGCCGCACCGCGAGCAGCGCCCCCTCGTTGATCACGTTCGCCAGGTCGGCGCCGACGAAGCCCGGGGTGATGGCGGCAATGACCTCCAGATCGGCCTCGGAGGCCAGCGAGACTCCGCGTGCGTGCACCTTCAGGATCGCCAGCCGGCCGGCCTTGTCCGGCCGGTCCACGAGCACGTGCCGGTCGAACCGGCCGGCGCGGAGCAGGGCCGGATCCAGGATCTCCGGCCGGTTCGTGGCGGCCATGAGGATCACGCCGGCCCGCGGGTCGAACCCGTCCATCTCGACCAGCAGTTGGTTCAGGGTCTGTTCCCGCTCCTCGTGGGCCATGGGCCCGATGCCGCGGGCCTTGCCGAGCGCGTCCAGCTCGTCAATGAAGATGATGCAGGGGGCCTTCTCCTTGGCCTGAACGAACAGGTCGCGCACGCGCGCCGCGCCCACCCCGACGAACATCTCGACGAACTCGGACCCGCTGATCGAGAAGAACGGAACGCCCGCCTCGCCGGCCACGGCTCGGGCGAGCAGGGTCTTGCCCGTGCCGGGCGGGCCGACGAGGAGAATGCCTTTCGGGATCTTTCCTCCCAGCCGGCCGAACTTCTCGGGGGTCTTCAGGAACTCGATGACTTCCTGGAGCTCCTCCTTCGCCTCGTCCACGCCGGCCACGTCCGCGAAGCTGACCTTGACCTCCTTCTCCATGTAGATTTTGGCCTTGCTCCGGCCGACCGTCATGAAGCCGCCCTGGCCCTGGCCCATGCGGCGCAGGAGAAAGAGCCAGACGGCGAAGAACAGCGCGATCGGGACGATCCAGGACAGGATGTCACGGAGGAAGGTGCTCTCGACGACGCCGGTCACTTTGACGTGGCGGGCCTCCAGCTCCCGGATCAGGTCAGGATCCTCCACGCGCACCGTGTCGAAGACCCGGCCCTCCTTGGAGTCAGCCGGCTTCATACGGCCGTGGATGACGCTGCTCGAGACGGCGACCTCCTCGACCTTGTCCGCCGCGACCGCGGCCTTGAACTCGCTGTAGGGGATCTCGGTCGGGTTGAAATAGGGGGCCACGAAGATCTGGAAGAGCATCAGGGCCCAGAGGGCGATGAAGACGTACCAGATGGAGAACTGTTTCTGCTTGGGGTCCATGGTTTTAAGAAACGGTGACGCGTGACGAGTGACAAGCGCGGAGAATGATCCGGGCGGTCCTGGCCTCGTCACCTGTCACGTGTCACCCGTCACGGTTGACTGCGCGGCCTCAGCCGTTCCGAGAGCACTGGATAGGTCGCCTCGCCCATGCCGAAGTTGCCGGCGGCTCCGTCGGCTGCGATGACCCGGAGTTCGACCCCGTTGGGAGCCTCAGCCGGCGTGGGCACGAAGAACGGGGCCTCGAAGCTGCTCCGCTCGCCCGAATAGAACATCTGCAGCCGCTCGACCACGCGCTCGCCGATCAGGACGTCGGCGTAGATCTGGACTTTGCGTGAGTCCCAGTCCCCGTGGGGGCGGAGCGGGGCTCCGGAGAGCGTGCGCACCGAGGCCCGCAGGGTCACGTCCTCCTTTGCAATCAGGGATTCGCCCGGCGCCGGGTGCTCGATCTGGACGATGAAGCCGTAGAGGTGCAGGACGACACCGTCGTTCGTCAGGTCCTGCCCGGGGATCAGCAGCACGGTCTTGCTGGCCCGCTGGATCGCGCCGGGAAAGGCCAGGGGCCCTTGCGCGGTGATCTCGACGAGGGTGGGCCGCTCCAGTTCAAGGGTCGCGCGGAAGGAGGCGGAAGGTCGAGAGGAATAGTGGGGCTCCTCCATGAGGCGCGGCGTCCGCATGATCTGGTTCTGGTCGCCGGTTTCCCCATGCTGGAGCCCGGAGGCCAGCAGACGGCCGGTGGCCACGTCGGTGATCGTCACGCGGGCGCCGCCCACCGCGTCGCCCAGGACCATCGCCCCGTGCGCCACCACGCGCACCATCACGTCCGTGGCAACGGGACCGGCAGTCGGCTCGGGAACCGGCGGGACGTTCGGGTGGTGGGGGCGGACCGGCTCGGCGGCCCAGGCGGGGATGGCGGAGCACAGCAGGAGCAGCCACGCAACGGACCAGACCGGCAACGCTGCAGCATCCCAAGCGATCATGTTCGCCGCTCGAGCGCGGGTCATTTCACCTTCGTGCCCGGATCCACGTCTTCCAGGATCGTGACCAGGCCGGCGACCTCCTTGTCGCCCGCCGCCAGGACCATGCCCTGCGATTCCACGCCCATCAATTTGGCGGGCTTGAGGTTGGCCACGATGACGATCGTCTTGCCGATGAGCGTGTCCGGCTCGTACCTCTTGCCGATGCCGGCCACGATCTGACGCTGCTCCCCTCCCAGGTCCACCTGGAGCTTGAGCAGCTTCTCGGATTTGGGCACCCGCTCGGCGCTGAGCACCTTGGCCGCCTTGAGCTGAATTTTCTGGAATTCCTCGATCGTGATCTGGGCGGGAGCTTGACTGCTCGGAGCGGCCGTGCCCGGTTGCTGGATGGTTAGATTCTCACTCACGCGTACATCTCCTTGTGACTTGGTCGTGTCAATCCTTGGGAAGAGCGGGGCACCCTTGAGTATCTCCACGCCAGGGACAAGCGCATCCTTCTCAAGTTTCCTGCCTTTAAGACGAGGGTTCAGGCCCAGTTGTCGAGCCACCTCTACGGCTGTTTGCGGCATGAATGGGTAGAGGACTGGAACAAGAGACTCGATCGCCTGTGCCACACGATATAACACGTTGTGCAGTCGGCCCCTGTCCTCCGCCTTTTTGGCCAGCACCCAGGGGGCCGTCTTGTCAATGTACTGGTCGCACCGCTGGATTAACTCCCAGATCGCCTCAAGCGCCCGATTGAAGCGAAGGTCTCGTATGTCGCTCATCGCCAAAGCGGTTAATTCCCCAGTTTTCTTAGCCAATTGGGTGTCCAAGTCTCCTTGGATTGCGTTCGTCGAAGGCGGGACCTTGCCGTTGGCAAACCGCTCAATCATGGTGAGGGTACGGCTCAAGAGGTTGCCGAGACCGTCGGCCAGTTCGCTGTTGATGCGTCCGATCATGGCCCGACGCGAAAAATCTCCGTCCTGTCCGAACGGGATCTCGCGCATGAGAAAATATCGGAAGGCATCGGCGCCGAACTCATCGATGATGACGTTCGGATCGACGACATTTCCACGGCTCTTGGACATCTTCTCGCCGTTCACGGTCCACCAGCCGTGGGCGAAGATGGTCTGGGGCAGCGGGAGTCCGAGCGCCATCAGCATCGTGGACCAGTAGACCGCGTGGGTGGTGAGGATGTCCTTCCCGACCAGATGGATCGTGGCGGGCCAGAAACGCGAGCCGTTCCCCTCCTTGACCAGGTACTCCAGCGCCGAAATGTAATTCACCAGGGCATCGAACCAGACGTAGGTCACGTAGTTTGGATCAAAGGGCAGTTCGATGCCCCAGGACAGACGAGACTTAGGGCGCGAAATGGACAGATCTTCCAAGCGCCGCTTCTCAAGAAAGCTAAATACTTCGTTGAAGCGCGACGGTGGCCGGATGAAGGCTGTCGGAGTCTCAGCCAATCCAGGGTGATCCTTCATATGGCGGAGAAGGTCATTCTGGAACTCGCTCATCCGGAAAAAGTAGTTGCGCTCGCTGAGTCGCTCAACCGGCCGCTTGCAGTCCGGGCAGAGCCCCTCGATCACGTCTTTTTCGGTCCAGAACCGCTCGTCGAACGTGCAATACCACCCGGTATAGTCAGCCTTGTAGATCAATCGCTTATCGAATAGTTCTTGAAGTTTACTCTGAACAACGGTCTTGTGCTGTCGGTCGGTCGTGCGGATGAACGCGTCGTAAGATATGTCTAGCCGTTTCCAGAGTTCCTTGAAGCGCAGCACCATGCCGTCGCAGTACAATTGCGGGTCAATGCCGGCCTTGGCCGCTGCCTGTTGCACCTTCTGCCCATGCTCGTCCACGCCTGTCAGAAAAAAGACCTCGGAGGTCGAGAACTGGCTATAGTAGCGCGCGAGCACGTCGGCCGCGATGGTCGTGTAGGCGTGGCCGATGTGCGGCACGTCGTTGACGTAGTAGATGGGCGTCGTGATGTATGTTCCCATAGCACGCTAAAGATAGCAGGTCACAGGCTGACAATACCAGGGGAACGGGATCTACATCGAGTCTCGGGCCTCGTGCCCCGCGCCCGTTGTTACGACCGATTCCCGCAGGCGCAGGAGCACGTTCTCCAGCGCCATCTGCTGGTTCAGGTTGCGGTTCGCGTCGCGCTCGATCGCCTGCAGTTCCTCCAACAGGCTGACGAGCGGCTCAAGCCGGAGGGAGCGGGCCGTCTGTCGCAGCTCGGGGAGCCGGTCCAGGTTCAGCACCAGGTCTGGATCGGCGTCCACGTGGACCAACAGGAGGTCGCGGGCCCACCGGCCGACCCACTCCAGCGCCTCTTTGGCCCGATCGGCCTTGGAGAGGGTCTCGGCCGCGGTGAGCAGCGAACCGGCCGATCGCAAGGATTCGGGAGCCGCGAGACGGCAGAACTCGTCTCGTTGAGCCCGGATCGCGGCCAGGTCGGCTGTCAGAGCCTGTCCGATCCGGCCCTGCGTGGCCAAAGCCAGAAAGCGGGCGTCGTCGGGCGGGAGGGCCCGATGGGTGATCAGCGCGGCTTCGACCTGGGTGTGGGCCGGAGGGACGAAGCGGATGCGCTGGCACCGGGACCGGACCGTCGCCGGCAGCGCCGCGGGCCTGCTGCTGACCAGGATGAACAGGCTGTGGGCGGTCGGCTCCTCCAACGTCTTGAGCAGGGCGTTGGCTGCGCCCTGCGTCATCCGGTCCGCCTCGTCGATCACGCAGACCTTGAGCCGGCCGACCAGAGGCCGGTAGACGATCTGCGGCTCCAGCTCGCGAATCCGTTCGATCTTGATCTGGGGATTGGCCTGCTCCCGGTCCGGCTCGATCAGCAACAGGTCCGGGTGAGTGAAGCTCTCGGTCTGTCGGCAGGACCGGCAGGTCCCGCAAGCGTCCAGACCCTCGGGGCCGTACTCGGTCTCGCAGTTGACGGCCTGGGCGAACCGGACGGCGGCCAGCCGCTTGCCGATCCGGTCCTCCCCGTGGAAGAGGTAGGCGTGGGCCACCCGGTCGTGCCGGAGGGCGGCGCGCAGGATGGCCTTGGGTCGCTCGTGGCCGATGAGGTCGCGGAACGGCATGATTCCTAGCAGGCTGTTGAAAAACCGTTTTTCTACCTCAGCACACGGCACGTTATGAGACCGCGAATGCGGTCAGGGGACGCCACAGGATGTTCAAAAAGGCCGTCCAGCGCGGCCGCAGCCAGCGAGGAGGCGAGGCGTACTCTTTCCGGTACGTTGAGCCTCTGAGCGCTGCGAGAACAAAGCTGGCGGACTTTTTCAACATCCTGCTAGGAGAACTTGACGGCTGTGCGCCGCCTGGACAGGAGCGAGCGTACGATCACGCCGACCTTGTCCGCGATCTTGTCGGGAGCCGGGCGGCCGTCCAGCACGGTAATCCGGCGGGGTTCCTTCGCCGCCAATGACAGGAAGCCGCGGCGGACCCGCTCATGGAACCGCCTGGCCTCCCGATCCATCCGGTTCAGTTCGCCCTCCCGGCGGCGCCGGGCCAGCCCGGCGGGCACGGCGATGTCGAAGAGCAGGGTCAGGTCGGGCGTCAGTCCCTTGGTCGCCACCCGATTCATGCGGCGCAGAGTCCGCAAATCCAGCCCGCGGCCGTACCCCTGATAGGCCAGGGTGGAATCGGAGAACCGGTCGCAGAGGACCACGGCACCCTGTCTGAGAGCCGGCTCGATCACGTGGGTCACGTGCTGCCGGCGGCAGGCGAGAATCAAGAGCGCTTCGCATTCCGGCGTCATCGTTTCTGCAGCCGGTGCCTCGCCTGACGGATTCAGCAGGATCTCTCTGATGCGCTCGGCGAGGGGCGTGCCGCCCGGCTCACGGGTCTCGACGACCCGGTAGCCCCGTTCCCGGAGAAGCTTCGCCAGCCGATGGAGCTGGGTGGTCTTTCCGCTTCCCTCGATCCCCTCCACGGTGATCAGAATGCCTCGCTTCCGTCTCCTCTTGATGCCCATCATCCTCTCTCAAAATCGGGTCGGCAGTAGGAGAGGCATAGTAATCCAAGTCATTGAAATTCTCAATAAAAGGCTTGCGGGCACCCGGTTGAAGCCTGTATGATGAGCCCGCGAGGAGCGCCCGCCCGGTGAAAACACTCCGTGCCTCACTGAAACGCTATTTCCTGACGGGCTTGCTCGTCATCACCCCCATTTGGGGGACGGTACTGATCCTCAAGACGCTGTTCGTCAGCGTGGACAACATCCTGGGGGACGCGCTGGCTCGGCTGGTCATCCCGGACTACTACGTGCCCGGGCTGGGTATCCTGACCCTCCTCCTGCTGATCTTCGCCACGGGGCTCCTGACCACCAACTTCATCGGCGGGCAGATCGTGAAGCGCTGGGAGGAGCTCCTCCACCGGGTGCCGGTCGTGCGGGGGATCTATGCGACGCTGAAATCCATGATGGACATCCTGTCCTTCAAGGAGAGGGGAAAATACAACCGGGTCGTCCTGATCCAGTTTCCCAAGAACGGGCACTACTGCTTCGCCTTCGTGACCGGCATGATGCCGGGTGAGGTGCAGGAGATCGCGCAGGAGCCGCTCCTGAACGTCTACGTGCCCACGTCTCCCAATCCCACCTCCGGGTATTTCCTGCTCGTGCCGGAGAAGGAGGTGGTTCCGCTGGACATGAGCGTGGACGAGGCGATGAAACTGATCGTCTCGGGCGGCCTGTATACGCCTCCGGCGTCCGTTTCGGCGCAGGATCGGCCGGCCGGGGCCGCGGCCGAGCGGGCCGGCGTGGAGGCGCCCATCGTATGAACGGGCCGACCGCCGCATCGGGCCACGGATCGCGCATCAAGGGTCTGGGCGCGATCGTGATGGCTGCGGGGCTGGGCAAGCGGATGAAGTCCAAGCTCGTCAAGGTCCTGCACCCCGTCGCCGGTCGTCCGATGGTGCTCTACACGGTGGAGCTCGCCGACCGGCTGGCCGGCGCGGGTGTGGCGGTGGTCGTCGGGTACCAAGGCGAGCAGGTCAAGGCGGCAGTCGAGGCGCACTGGGCAACCCACGGCCGGCCCCCCCTCCTCTTCGCCGAGCAGACCGAGCAGTTGGGAACCGGCCATGCAGTGAGGCAGGCGCGGGAGGCCTTCGCCCGGGCGGGCGGAGGACCGGCGGCCCGGTACGTGATCCTCAGCGGGGACACTCCGCTCCTGTGCGAAGCGACCGTGCGGGAGTTGCTGCTGGTCCATCAGCGCGAGCGGGCCACGGTCACGGTGCTGACCGCGATCCTCGAGGATCCGAGCGGATACGGGCGGGTCGTGCGGAGCGGCCAGGGAGGCCGGCGAGTCCTGAAGATCGTCGAGGATCGCGACGCCACCGTCGAAGAGCAACGGCTCCGCGAGATCAACGTCGGCACGTACGTCGTCGAAGGTCCGTTCCTGTTCGAAGCGCTGGACAAGCTGGAGCCGCAGAACGCGCAAAAGGAATATTACCTGACCGACATCATCGCACTGGCGGTCGAGCGGGGGCTCCCGGTCTCGGCGGTCACCGCGCGGGATGCCGGCGAAGTGCTCGGCGTCAACAGCCGCCGGCAGTTGGCAGAGGCGGAGCGGGTGGTTCGCGGGCAGATCTGCGCCCGCTGGATGGACGAGGGCGTGACGATGCGCGATCCGGCCACGACCGTCATCGATGCGGACGTGACGATCGGGCGGGACACGGTCCTGTACCCGTACGTGACCCTGGAGGGCCGGACCGTGATCGGGGAGGACTGCGTCGTCCGGTCCCACAGCCGGATCACCGGCAGTACCCTCGGCCACCGGGTCCTGGTCCAGGATTCCTGCGTGCTGCGGGAGGCGAAGCTGGAGGACGACACGACGGTGGGGCCCTTCGCCCATCTGCGCCCCGGGTCGGTGCTGCGGCGGGCGGCGAAGGTCGGCAATTTCGTCGAGATGAAGAAAGCCGACCTGGGTGAGGGCTCCAAGGCCAATCACCTCACGTATCTGGGCGACGCCCGGATCGGTCGGAAAGTCAACATCGGCGCGGGCACCATCACGTGCAACTACGACGGGATACGCAAGTCGGAAACGATCATCGAGGACGAGGTCTTCGTCGGGAGCGACACCCAATTCATCGCGCCGGTCACGGTGGGGCGGGGTGCGATCGTGGCGGCCGGGTCCACGATCACGAACGAGGTGCCGCCGGACGCGCTGGCGATCGCCCGGGCGACCCAGGTGAACCGGCCGGGGTGGGCGGCGCGGCGGCGCGCATTGTCGTCCGGCGTGAAGCGTGAGGGGGCGCCCGTTGCTCCGGGAGTGCAACGGGCGCCCGACGTGAAGCGTGGCGCGACCGCCGATCCTCTCACGTCTCACGCCTCACGTCTCACGAAAGGACGGTCATCGAACTCCGCAGAGAAAGTAGTCCCCGCGAAGCGGTCAGGGATCAAGAAAGGGGCGAAGGGCTGAAAGAACATGTGCGGGATCATCGGATACGTCGGGCGTCGGCAGGCCGTGCCGATCCTGCTGGAGGGGCTGCGACGGCTGGAGTACCGGGGGTACGATTCAGCCGGCCTCGCGGTGCTGCAGAAGGGCCGGATCGAGGTGCGGCGCAGCGTGGGCAAGCTGGTCAATCTCGAGAAGGCCGTGGCCGCACAAGGATTGTCCGGCACGGTCGGAATCGGCCACACCCGCTGGGCCACGCACGGCAAGCCTTCCGAGCAGAACGCCCATCCGCACCGTTCCGGCGAATGCGTGCTGGTTCACAACGGTATCATCGAGAACTACCTGCCTCTCAAGCAGCAGCTCCAGCAGGAGGGCTATCGCTTCGAGTCCGAGACCGACACGGAGGTGATCGCCCACCTGGTCAGCCGGCACATGAAACGCGGGATGGGGCTTGCCGACGCCGTCCGCACCGCGGCTGGCGAGGTCAAAGGGAGCTACGCGATTGCGGTGATCTGCGAGAGCGAGCCGGACAAGCTGGTCGCCGCCCGCTCCGGCTGCCCGCTGGTGGTCGGCCGGACGAACGACGCGGTCCTGGTGGCCTCGGACGTGATGGCGATGCTGGAGCACACGAGGGACGTGACCTATCTGGAGGAGGGCGACATCGCCGAGGCGACGGCCGGCGATGTCCGGATCACCGGCGCCGACGGCCGGCTCGTCGCGAGGCCCGTGACCCGGATCACCTGGGACGCGGCGGCGGCGGAGAAGGGCGGGTACCGGCATTTCATGTTGAAGGAGATCCACGAGCAGCCCCAGGCGATCCGCGACACGATCCGGGGCCGCTACAGCTTCGAGACCGGGGAGGCGGACCTGCCGGACATCGGCCTGACCCGCGAGCAGTTCGCGGAGATCGGGCGGATCTGGATCGTGGCCTGCGGCACCTCCTGGCACGCGGGGCTCGTGGGCAAGTACCTGTTGGAAGAGTTGGTCCGGACGCCGGTCCAGGTGGACATCGGGTCGGAGTTCCGGTACCGCGATCCGCTCGTGCGCAAGGAGGATCTCTTCATCACGATCTCGCAGTCGGGCGAGACGGCCGACACCCTGGCCGCGGCGCGGGAAGCCAAGAGTAAGGGTGCGCGGGTGGTGTCGATCGTGAACGTCGTGGGGAGCACGCTGGCGCGCGAGTCGGACGGGGTGCTCTACACCCGTTGCGGGCCGGAGATCGGCGTGGCCTCGAGCAAGGCGTTCACCGCCCAGTTGGCGGCGCTCTATCTCCTGGCCCTCCACCTGGCCCGCGTGCGCGGGACGCTCAATGCCAACGACGGCCGGGTCTGGCTGGAGCGGTTCGTGGCGCTGCCGGCGCTGGTCGAGCAGATCCTGGAGCGGGAACCGGAGATCGCGGCCATCGCGAAGCGATTTTACACGAAGCAAAACTTCCTCTACCTCGGACGGGGCATCAATTACCCGATCGCGTTGGAGGGGGCCTTGAAGCTGAAGGAGATTTCCTACATCCACGCCGAGGGGTACGCGGCCGGAGAGATGAAGCACGGTCCGATCGCGCTGATCGACGAGAACATGCCGGTCGTGGTCCTCGTGCCGCAGGACCGGCTGTACGAGAAGACGGTCAGCAACCTGATGGAAGTCAAGGCCCGCAACGCGCCGGTCATCGCGTTCGCGAGCGAGGGGGAACGGGAGCTGGGGAAAGTCGCGGACGTCATCTTCACGGTCCCGAACGTGCCGCCGCTGCTGACCCCCGTCCTCTTTACGGTCGCCTTGCAGTTGCTGGCCTACCACGTCGCCGTGCTGCGGGGAACGGACGTGGACCAGCCGAGGAACCTGGCGAAGAGCGTGACGGTAGAATAAAAACCGTGAGAGGTGAGGCGTGAAACGTGAGACGGAAAGGGCAAGGCCTTTTTCTTGCCTCCTCGCGCCTTACGCGTGACGCCTCGCGATTCTTGAGATGCAAATCAGCAAGCAAGACGTTGAGCACGTGGCGAAGCTGGCCCGGTTGGACATCACCGAGGCCGAGAAGGAGGCTTTCAGCAGGCAGTTGAGCAGCATCCTGAGCTACGTCGAGAAGCTGAAGGCGATCGATACGGAGGGGACCGAGCCGACTGCCACGGTCTTGGAGCAGGTCAACGTGTTCCGCGAGGACGAGGTGCGTCCCTCTCCGTCCGTCGAGCGGGCCCTGGTCAACGCGCCCGAGTCGTTCGAGGGGCACTTTGTCGTGCCGAAGATCATCGAAGAACGCGAGAGGTGAAGGGTGATGCGTGAGGAGCTGGAACTCTTGACGGCCCATGACGCGATACACCCTTCGCCTGTCACCGATCACCCATCACGGAGTGTATAAATGTTTCGACAAATGTTGCGGGCGAAAATTCACCGGGCGACCGTGACGGACGCCAACCTGGAATACGAAGGCAGCCTGACCGTGGACGAGGATCTGCTGGACGCGGCCGGCATCCTGCCCTACGAACTGGTGATGATCTCGAACCTGAACAACGGGGAGCGGTTCACCACCTACGCGATGGCGGGCAAGCGGGGGGGCGGGGAAATCGTGCTGAACGGGCCGACGGCCCGCAAGGCCGTGGTGGGGGACAAGATCATCGTCTTCTGCTACGAGTTCTACAACGAGGACGAGGCCAAGCGGCACAAGCCCCGGATCATCCAGGTGGACGAGCGCAACCGGATCATCAACAAGGGGTGATGGGTGATAGGTGACGGGTGAGGAAGTGGAGCGTCCGACAAACATTTCCCTGAACCGATCACCCGTCACCTGTCACCCGTCACGGTTTCATAGGCCATGTCGCTTCACAAGCTGACGCTCCGCGAGCTCCAGGACAGGTTCACCAAGGGGGAGGTCTCGGCCCGCGACATCGTCTGCGCCTACGGCCTGCGGATCAGGCAGACGGAGCCCAAGGTCCGGGCGTACATCACGCTGACCCAGGATGCCGCCCTGGCTCAGGCCGAGGCGCTGGACCAGCGGCTCAAGGCCTGGCGCAAGACCGTGCCGATGATGGGCATGCCGCTTGCGGTCAAGGACAACATCTGCACGGAGGGGGTTCGGACCACCTGCGCCTCGCGCATCCTGGGCGATTTCGTCCCCCCGTACGATGCAACCGTGATCGCGCGGCTGCGCGAGCGGGGCTACCTGCTCCTCGGCAAGACCAACCTGGACGAGTTCGCGATGGGCTCCTCGACGGAGAACTCGGCCTTCGGCCCCAGCCGCAACCCGTGGGGCTTGAGCCTGGTGCCTGGCGGGTCCAGCGGCGGGTCGGCCGCCGCGGTGGCCGCGGACGCATGTGTGGCGGCCCTGGGATCCGACACGGGCGGGTCCATCCGCCAGCCGGCCGCCTTCTGCGGGGTGGTCGGGCTCAAGCCGACCTACGGCCGCGTCTCGCGCTACGGGCTGGTCGCCTTCGCCTCTTCGCTGGATCAGATCGGGCCGATCACGAAGGAGGTGGCCGACGCGGCGATCCTGATGAACGTGCTCGCCGGGCACGATCCGATGGATGCCACCTCCGCCGACCTCCCGGTTCCCGACTACACCAGGGCGTTGAAGAAGGAGGACTTGAAGAAGCTGAAGGTGGGCGTCCCGCGCGAATTTTTCACCGAGGGGCTGGACCCGGAGGTCGAGCGGGCGGTGATGGCGGCGGTGGAGGAGCTCAAGGCCCTCGGCGGGGAGGTTAAAGACATCAGCCTGCCCATGACGGACGCGGCGGTCGCGACCTACTATCTGATCGCCACGGCCGAAGCCAGCTCGAACCTGGCCCGCTACGACGGGGTGAGGTACGGCCTGCGATCCAAGCAGACCAGAACCCTGCTGGAGCTGTACACGAAGACCAGGCAGGAGGGGTTCGGGCCGGAGGTGAAGCGGCGCATCATGCTGGGCACCTACGCCCTCAGCGCCGGCTACTACGACGCCTACTACGGAAAGGCCCAGGCGGTGCGCACCCTGATCCGGCGGGATTTCGAGGCGGCGTTCCGAGAGGTGGACCTGATCGTGACGCCGGTGACGCCGACCCCCGCCTTCAAGCTCGGGGAAAAAATCGAGGATCCGCTCCAGATGTACCTCTCGGACATCTACACGATCTCAGTGAACCTGGCTGGCAATCCGGCCATCTCGGTGCCCTGCGGGTTCAGCCAGGCCGGGCTCCCGATCGGTCTGCAGCTCATCGGGCGTCCGTTCGAGGAGGAGACGCTCCTGCGCGGGGCCCATGCGTACGAGCAGGCCACCAATTGGCATGCGAGGAGGCCGGCGATCCGGTAAAGACGTGAAACGTGAGAGGTGAAACGTGAACGGTCCGGAAACTAGGGCGATGGAGTGGCGCAGTTCCGTTGCGTCTCACGTTTTACGTCTTACGTCTCACGAGAGATGAGAGGGGGAGGCCTATGGCATTCATCGAGATCGCGGTCCTCTTGATCGCCATCGCCTTTGCCGTGTTGGTCGGGTTTCTGGTTCCCGCGCTGATCGAGGTCAAGAAAACGGTGGCCGAGTCGCATCAATTGCTGGCGCGGATGAACGCCGATCTTCCGTCGCTGATCAAGGAGATGCGGGAAACGACGGAGAACATGAACACGGTGGCCGGGATGGTGAAGGATGGGATGGCCCATGCGTCGGTGCTCCTGCACGCCGTCGGCGACATCGGCGAAACGGTGCAGGAGGTCCACGACACCGTGCGCGGCCAGAGCGGGAGGCTGCTCGTGAACCTGGCCAGCGTCGTGGCCGGGTTCAAAGCGGCCTCGGCGGTGGTGAAAGAACGGATGCACAATGAAGGAGGGGAGTCCAATGGGGGATGATCGGGGGTTTTCACCGGGGGCCGTGGGGCTGGCGTTCCTGACCGGAGCGCTGGTGGGAGCGGCGGTCGCGCTCCTGTTCGCGCCGCAAGCGGGGCGCGAGACGCGGGAGCAGTTGCGGGGCTACGCCCGCCGGGCCGAGGAGAACCTGCAGGAGCTGGCCGGTCAGGCCGGCGAGGCGTTTGACCGGGCGGTGGACAAGGGCCGCGAGTTCGTCCAGCAGAAGAAGTCCGTCCTGACGGAAGCCTTCGAAGCGGGCCGCGAGGCCATGCGACGCGAGCGCGATCGGCTGAGCGGGGAAAAGCAGGCGTGACCCAGGCCTACGAGCCGGTCATCGGGCTGGAAGTCCACGCGCAGTTGCTCACGAAGTCCAAGATGTTCTGCGCGTGCGGGACGGAGTTCGGCCTGCCGGCCAACCAGCAGACCTGCCCGGTCTGCCTGGGAATGCCGGGCACGCTGCCGGTCGTCAACCGGAAGGCCGTCGAGATGGCCGTCCGGACCGGCCTCGCGCTGAACTGCGCGATCCGGTCGAAGAACCGGTTCGCGCGCAAGAATTACTTTTATCCCGACCTGCCCAAGGGCTATCAGATCTCCCAGTACGAGGCGCCGATCTGCGAGCACGGCTGGCTGGAGGTGCAGGTCGGGCCAGGAGAGACGCGGAAGCGGATCCGCATCCGGCGCGCGCACCTGGAGGAGGACGCGGGCAAGAACGTCCACGACGCCGGCGCGGCACGAAGCCTGGTGGATTTGAATCGAGCCGGCACCCCGCTGCTCGAGATCGTGACCGAGCCGGACATGCATTCGCCCGACGAGGTCGTGGCCTACCTCAAGGCCCTGCGCGACATCCTCATGTACCTGGGCGTGTGCGACGGGAACATGGAGCAGGGCAGCCTCCGCTGCGAGCCAAACCTCTCGCTCCGGCCGCTCGGCCAACAGGCTTACGGCACCAAGGTGGAGCTCAAGAACATCAACTCGTTCAAGTTCGTCAAGGACGCGCTGGAGTACGAGATCAAGCGGCAGACCAAGGTGCTCAGCGAGGGCGGCACGATCCAGCAGGAGACGAGGCTGTGGGACACCGAGAAGGGCGTGACGGCTACGATGAGGAGCAAGGAGGAGGCCCACGACTACCGGTACTTCCCTGACCCCGACCTCGTGCCGCTGAGCCTCGCCGACGAGTGGATCGAGGACCTGCGCGCGACCCTGCCGGAACTGCCGGCCGCCAGGCTGAAGCGGTTCGTCACGGACTATGGGCTGCCCGAGTACGATGCGGGAATCCTCACGTCGTCCAGGCCTCTGGCGGACTATTTCGAGGTCTGCGTGAAGCTCTTCAATCAGCCCAAGACCGTCAGCAACTGGGTGATGGGGGAACTGCTTCGGGAATTGAACAACGCTGGCGTCACGGCCGAGGCCTCGTCGGTCAGTCCGGAGGGGTTGGCGAGCCTGCTGCGGCTGGTGGAGCAGGGGACGATCAGCCTGAAGGTGGCGCGGGAGATCTTTCCGGAGGTTTACGCGAGCGGCAAGCCGCCGGAGCAGATCGTCCGAGACAAAGGCCTGACGCAGGTCTCGGACGAGGGGGCGCTGGAAAAGCTCGTTGACGAGGTCATGGCCAAGAATCCCGCGCAGGTGGCCCAGTACCGGAGCGGCAAGGAGGCGGTCTTCGGGTTCTTCGTCGGGCAGGTGATGAAGGCCTCGGGCGGAAAGGCGAATCCGGGGAAGGTGAACGAGTTGCTGAAAAGGAAGTTGACGGGATGAGTGCCGCGCAGCTTGCCGTCGGCTTCGCCGTGCTCGCGATGGTGAACGGCGTCGCTGCCTGCGCGACCCAGCAGTTGAGCTTTACCGTGCTGGCGCCGGCCGAGGTGAATCTGAAAAGTCAGGGAGTGCGCTCCCTGGCCGTTTCGGACTTCACCGGGCCAGAGCAATCGGGGAGAAAAGTGGCCGAACTCTTTACCGCCGACCTTGCCCAAGGGAAGCACTTCAAGCTCGTTGAGCGAGAAAAACTGCTGGCGATGGAGAGGGAGCAAGCCCTGGGCATGATCGGGGTGGTTGATGAACGGATGGCGGCCAAGGCCGGGAAGCTTTTGGGGGTTGATGCGTTGGTCGTGGGGAACGTTTCGGCCTTTTCGGTGGAAGACAAGCCGTATACCAGGACGGTCATGAAGCAGAGGAGGACCGGACAGTATCGAACGGAATGCCGCGGGAACGATTGTTCCAAGGTCGAGATCACGGAAGAAGTGGCCGTTCAGGAGCAACATCACGTTCGCAACGGGACGGTCAGCATCGCCTATCGGGTCATCAAAGCTGAAACGGGGGAAGTGCTGGCTGGGCGGCAGGAGACGGGAAGCTACCATTACGATTCCGGAGCCGGCTCCGGGAGAGAGCTTGGCCGGGAAGAGGTTCTGAGCACGTTGGCCCAGGAAGTGGTGGCCAAGTTGGCCGCCGACATCCAGCCGCACGCTGTCCAGGTCAATCGAGAATTTGAGAACGGCGGATGGCTCTTCGGCGATCCAGCCGTCAAACAGGGAATCGAGTATATCAGGGCAAACAGGCTGGACGACGGCATTCAGCACTGGGAAGCCGTGGTGAAGGAAAACCCCGTGAACGGCTCGGCCTGGTACAACCTTGGGCTTGCCTATGAGATGGCGGGGCATTTCGAGAAGGCGGAGAAGGCTTATCGGACCGCCGAGGGGATTGATCCGAAACCGAGGTACATCCAGGCTGTGTCAGATCTGCACAGGGAAGTCGAGCGGCGGAAGAAGCTGGAGGAGCAGACGAAGTGAGTGAGGGGGCAGAGAAGCGAGCCGAACCCTCATGGGGCTGGCGCTGAGGAGTGCAATATGGCCGCCACGCTATCGCGAATGACGAGGAACGAACTGAAGGAACTGATCGAAGCGACTGTTGAGCGGAAGCTTCGTGATCTGCTCGGAGACCCTGACGAAGGGCTGGCGCTGAAGAAGACGGTCCGAGAGAGGCTTCGGCGACAGAAGCGAGCCGTTGCTGCGGGCCAGCGTGGCGAATTGTTTACAGAGGTGGCCAGGCGTCTTGGCCTCGATTCGTGAACGCGTATGGCATCCGCATTCTGGACACGGCGACCAGCGAATTGGAGCGGCTGGATAAACCCGTCGCTCGGCGGATTGCGGAGCGGATTCGCTGGCTGGCCCAGAATCTCGACGCGAGCCAACCTGAGGCATTGACGAGCGACTGGGCCGGGTTGTTCAAGCTCCGTGTCGGCGATATCGCGTGCTGTATGAAGTGCTCTAGAGGGAGCGCATAATCGTAGTTCACGTGATCGGTCATCGCCGAGAGATTTTACCGTAGACGCAGGCGACGGTAGCTGCTCCCAACGAAGTAGGAAAGTTCGAGTTTCTAGCTGGAGTGACGCATGAGCGCAATTCGGGAGATCAAGGCGAGGCAGATTCTGGATTCGAGGGGGAACCCCACCATCGAGGTGGACGTGCGGCTGGAGAGCGGGGCGTGGGGGCGGGCGGCGGTGCCGTCCGGCGCGTCCACCGGTGAAAAGGAAGCGATCGAGCTGCGCGACGGGGACAAGAAACGCTGGATGGGCAAGGGAGTCTCCAAGGCGGTCGCCAACGTCAGCAAGGGGCTCGCGCCGCGGGTCCTCGGCATGGAGGCGTTGGACCAGGCGGCGGTGGACCGGGCGATGGTCGAGCTGGACGGGACGAAGAACAAGGGCCGGCTCGGCGCGAACGCGATCCTGGGCGTGTCCCTGGCGACGGCGCGCGCCGCCGCGGCGGAGACCGGCCAGCCCTTGTACCGCTACCTGGGGGGCGCGAACGCGCGGGTCCTGCCGGTCCCCCTGATGAACATCATCAACGGCGGCGCGCACGCCGACAACCGCCTGGACCTCCAGGAGTTCATGATCGTGCCGATCGGGGCCAAGCAGTTCAGCGAGGCGCTGCGCATGGCCACCGAGGTGTTCCACACGCTGAAGGCCCTGCTGAAGAAGCGGGGCCTCAACACGGCGGTCGGGGACGAAGGCGGGTTCGCACCCGATCTGGAATCCAACGAGGAGGCCCTCAGCCTGATCGTCGAGGCCGTAGAGACGGCCGGCTACCGACCGGGCCGGGACGTCGCCCTCGCGCTGGACCCGGCGGCCAGCGAGTTCTACGAGAAGGGTCGCTACCGGCTGGAGGCCGAGAAACAGCAAGACCGATCCTCCGAGGAGATGATCACGTATTACGCGCGGCTGGTGGACCGGTATCCGATCCTTTCGATCGAGGACGGGCTGAGCGAGCTGGACTGGAAGGGCTGGCGCATGCTGACCGAGCGGCTGGGCAACCGGGTCCAGCTCGTCGGCGACGACATCTTCGTGACCAACGTCGAGATCTTCGCCGAGGGGATCAAGCAGGGGATCGGCAACTCCATCCTGATCAAACTGAACCAAATCGGGACCCTGACCGAAACGCTGGAGGCCATCGAGCTGGCCAAGCGCTCCGGATACACGGCGGTCGTGTCCCATCGGTCCGGCGAGACGGAAGACACGACGATCGCGGACGTGGCCGTGGCCCTGAACACGGGGCTCATCAAGACCGGCTCCCTGTCGCGGACCGACCGGGTGGCCAAGTACAACCAGCTCCTGCGGATCGAGGAGGAGCTGGGCGCCGAGGCCGTGTATCCGGGGCAGGCCGCCCTTGCGAAGGGCGCCCGGTCGCAGTAAAAAGCAAGGGTCTCGGCTACCGGCTGATCGCCGGATCGCTTTCGATCTATGACCAGGGGCAATCGGAGACGCCAGGGGCTGGAGCGGCGACGGCGGATGACACGCCGGCTCGGCACGGTGGTCGCTCTCGGAGCAGCGGCGATCCTGCTCGGTTCGTTTTTCCTGAGCGAGATGGGACTGCCGAAGTACCTGGAGATGCGCGAACGTGCCCAGCAATTGGGGCAGGAGATCCGGGAGCTTGAACGGGCCAACGCCCAGCTCCGGACGGAGATCGCCCGCCTTCAGCAGGATCCGGCCAGGATCGAGGAGCTGGCCCGCGAACGGCTCGGGTTCGTCAGGAAGGGCGAGACCGTGTACCAAGTCGTAGAAGAAAAGAGCAAATAGCGCATGGCGTATAGCATATGGCAAGAGGTGGATACTGAGGGCTGTCCGGCCATAAGCCATGCGCTATCAGCCATAAGCTCTGTGGCTGTTGTATGAAATCGGGGACGGTAGCCATCGTCGGGCGGCCGAACGTCGGGAAGTCCACGCTCCTGAACGCGCTGCTCAAGGAGAAGATCGCCATCGTCTCGGACAAGCCCCAGACGACGCGCACCAGAGTCCTCGGCGTCGTCCATCTGCCTGACGCTCAGGTCGCGCTCCTCGACACCCCCGGCCTGCACAAGCCGCAGCACCGGCTCAACCGCCGGATGGTCCGCACCGCTTTGGAGACGATGAAGGAAGTGGACCTGTTGTACGTCATGGTGGAAGCCACCAGTCCGCCAGGCCCGGGAGACCGGTTCGTGATCCAGCAGGCCCGCGAAGCGGTCGAAAAGTCCGGGACGCCGACGTTCCTGCTGATCAACAAGGTGGATCTCGTGAGCAAGACCCGAATCCTGCCGCTGATCGAAGCCTACCGCCGGATGCTGGACTGGGCCGAGGTCGTGCCGCTTTCGGCCAAGGACGGCGTGAACGTGGACCGGCTCCTGGAGCTGACCGTCAAGGTCTTGCCGGAGGGAGAGGCGCTCTACGGAGAGGACGTGGTGACCGACCAGCCGATGCGCCAACTGGCCGCCGAGATCATCCGGGAAAAGATCCTCCACAAGACCCGCGAGGAGGTGCCCTATTCGGTGGCGGTGGTGATCGAGCAGTTCACGGAGGAAGACCGGCTCGCGCGCATCAAGGCGGCCATTCTGGTCGAGAAGGAGTCGCAGAAGGCGATCGTCATCGGCAGACAGGGGGAACGGTTGAAGGAGATCGGCACCAAGGCCAGGCTGGACATGGAACGGCTCTTCGGGACGAAGGTGTTCCTGGAGCTCTGGGTCAAGGTGCAGGAAGCCTGGCGGGAAGACGAGCAGGCCCTGACGGAGATGGGCTACTGAGAGTAGGCACGAGACGCGAGGCGACGGGGCTAGAGGCACGGACTCGGAGGGTTTCTTAAGAGCCCCGGACCCCGCGCCTGACGTAAGTTATGCAGCCGACCGAGCGGACCAGACAGACCGAGAAGGACCTCCTCAAGGAGCTGACCAGGGACCCGGGGGCCAAGGGGCAGCCGAAATTCGACCTGGTGCTGGCCTCCTTCCAACGCCTTCTCCGCCGCGGGGCCATCACCAACCTCGGCAAGATGATGGGCCGCATGCACCCGGCCGACGTGGCCAAGGTGATCGCGCACCTGTCCTCGGCCAAGGAGAAGCGCACGGTCTTTGAGCTGGTGCGGGGAGAAGCGGTGCGGGGGCAGGTTCTGAGCGAGCTGGACGCCGACAGCATCCAGCAGGTGCTGGCGGACATGCCGGCGACCGACGTCGCGCCCCTCATGAAGGACCTGCCCACGGACGACAGCGCCTATATCCTGGGCCTCCTGCCGGAGGAACAGGCCAAGGAGATCCTGACGCTGCTGAAGACGGAGGACTCCACCGAGATCGCCGACCTGCTCAAGTACCCCAAGGACACGGCCGGCGCGATCATGACGACGGAGTTCTTCTCGCTGCCGGAGGACGCGACCGCCCAGGAAGCCATCCGGCGCCTGCAGCAGGCGAGTGACGCGGAGATGGTGTTCTACATCTACGTGACCGACAAGGACGACCACCTGGTCGGCGTCCTCTCCCTCCGGCAGCTCCTCACGGTGCCGCCCTCCACGCCGCTCAAGAACATCATGACCACCGACGTGCTCAGCGTGGCCGTGGACATGGACCAGGAAGAGGTGGCGCGCCAGGTGGCGCGGTACAACCTGCTGGCGATCCCCGTCGTCGAGAAGGACAACACGTTGGTGGGCATCGTCACGGTGGACGACGTCGTGGACGTCATCCGCGAGGAGGCCACCGAGGACATGCTGAAGATGGCCGGCGCGACCGAGGAGGACGTGATCCTGAAGGCCTCCAGCCTGGATTCCGCCCGCCGGCGCCTGCCCTGGCTTTTCACCAACCTGGTGGGCAGCCTCGTTTCCGGCTGGGTCCTCTGGCTCTTCCGGTTCACGATTCAGGAGGTCGTCGCGATCGTGAGCTTCATCCCGGTCATCGCCGCGATGGGGGGCAACGTGGGGCTGCAATCCTCCACGCTGATCATCCGGGGGCTGGCCACCGGCGGGATCGAGCTCTCCGACGTGTGGAAGGTCTTCTTCCGCGAAGTCCGGATCGGCCTGCTGCTCGGCGTGGCCTGCGCCGCGCTGCTGACGGCCACGGGCTGGATCTGGCACGGGCGGCCGTTCCTGGGCATGGTCGTGGGGGCCTCGATCATGATCGCGTTCCTGGTCTCCACCAGCATGGCCACGATCATGCCGGTGGTCCTCAAACGGGTCGGCGTGGACCCGGCCGTGGCGGCCGGCCCGTTCGTCACGACCGCCAACGACATCACCGGCATCACCATCTACCTCGCCCTCGCCACGGTCCTGTTGGAATACCTCAAGTGATGGCGGCGGGCCGCACCGCCGCGGTCTGGGTCCTCGCGGGGCTGCTCGGCCTCGCCCCGACCGGGCAGAAGGCCGGAGCTTCGCCGAAAGACCGAGCGCCGGGCGAGCGCACCGTTTCGTTCGCGCTGGACGCGCCGGCCACGGTCGGCGGAGAGGAACGACGCAGGACGACGCTGACCATCTCGTTCACGGGAGAGCGGGACGGGCAGGAGGAGATCGTCGCGCTCGTCGAAGGGACGCTGCTCGCGCGCATGATGGTCCCGATGGAGAGGGGCTCAGGGCCCGCTGCCTGGCAGATCAGCCTCCGGTTGGATCCCCCCGCGGTCCGAAGCGGCCAGGTCCCGGCGGGAGATGCTGCGTCCGGTGACCAGGCTCACCTGTTCCATCGCCTCGACATCTCCTTCGCCAGGATCAAGGGGATGGGGCTGGTCCCGCTCCTCAAGCGCTCGGTCTATCTCAACCTGGAGCCGCGACCGGAGCGGAAACCGGGGAGTCCGCCGAGCGAGTCTCCTCCGACTGAGCCCGAGCCTCCCAAGCCTGCCACGGCCGAACCTTCCGCCGAATCCCCGCCCCTGCCGGGCATCGAGCGGCCTTCGGTCGCCCCGGTCCTGGACGAGGTCGTGGCTGAGACGGAAATCGCCGTGCCCAAACCCAAGCCGGTCAGTCCCGACTATTGGGAGGAGCTGACCCAGCGGATCACGGCCAAGTTCGGGCAGCGGCTGGGCTCCCGTCCGGCGGCTGCACGCCCGCGCGTGCAATTCCGGCTCTACTGGGACGGGGTGCCGCAGGTCATTTTCCTCGAGCGGACTTCTGGCAGTCCCTTGGCGGATCAGGCCGGATTGGACAGTGTCATGGACGCCCAGCCCTTTCCGCCTTTTCCGCCGACCGTGACCGGACCCTTCGTGGACGTGCACGTGGATTTCGCAAAGGCGCCCAAACCCTCACGCCCCCGCGCCAAGCGATGACGAAGCCATGCCGCTGCTGAAGACGCCCGCCGTCACGCTCAAGAGCCGTAAGTGGGGGGAAGCCGACCGGATCGTCACCTTCTACACGCTCCGGTTCGGCAAGCTCCGCGGCGTCGCCCGCGGCGCGAGGCGGGTCAAGAGCCGTTTCGGGAGCGCGCTGGAGCCCTTCGTCCATTGCGACCTCAACCTGTTCGAGAAACCCCACGATCCGCTGCATCGGATCACCCAGGCGGACATCCGGGAGAGCTTCGTCCCGCTTCGCGAGGATCTGGCGCTGATGGCCGGGGCCGCGCGCCTGGCCAACCTCGTGGCCGCGATCACGGCGGAGGGCGATCCGGGACCGCGCATCTTCGACACGCTGTTGGCCGGGCTCCGGGTCCTGCAGGGCGGGGAGGAACCGGGCCTCACGGCGCTCCTGTTTCAGATCAAGCTGCTGGGGCTGACCGGCTTCCGGCCGCAGGTGGACCACTGCGCGGCCTGCGGGGAGCCGGTGGCGCAGGGGCGCGGGACCGGCGGCCGGTTCTCCCCGCAGGCCGGCGGGCTGGTGTGCGAAGCCTGTGCCGGCCGCCATCCGGACCGTTGCCTGCCCCTGTCGTCGGGGAGCCTGGCTTTTCTCCAGCAGGCGCTCCGCTTGCCGCCCTCGGTGGTCACCCGCCTCAAGGCCACCGGCCTCGTCCGCCAGGAGCTGGAACAGGCGCTCGAAGGCTACGTGACCGTCGTCGCCGGCAAGCGCCTCCCGCCCGTGGACTTCCTGGCCGCGGCCGAGCACGAGTCGGCCTACGGTCCGTCCAGGTAAAAGGCTCTCAGATGTAGAGGAGTTGGTTCGCCATCTCCTCGGCCGTGAGCAGGTTGAGGAGCTTTAGGACGCGCTTGGCCAATTCTGACGAAGATGCCCGCCGATTCGCGATGATGATGCCGGCATGGGATCGCTGTTCGGTCAGTGCCGTGCGATGGAGGGACTCGAAGTCGCACCGATTGTGCGTCAGGATCGCGCGCCGTTCATTGGTGGCGAAGGCGAGCTGCGAGGCATCGGACTGGCCGAGGCGGCTCGCATCCCTAGTGGTCAGCACGTCGAACCCGCGGGCGCGCAGGTACTCCCCGACGATGACCGAGACATCTTCGTCGAGATAGAGTCTGATGAGCGGATGATCCGGCGTCACCGCAGACGCGAATCAATCATCTGGTCGGGGACGCGATTACGGAGGATATCGGCGTCAACCTTGTCGCGGTGGTCGAGGTAAAAGCTGAGGGCGTCGAAGACCTGAGCCAGGGTCAAGTGAGGAAGTTGCGTGACAATCTCTTCGGGGGCGACGCCGAATTTCCACATCTCGGCGATAGCCCGGACCGGCGTCCTAGTGCCTTTGATGATGGGGGCGCCATGCAGGATGGCCGAATCGCTGACGATGTAGGGATGAGCCGTCGCGGTCGTCATGCCGCCACCATTCCTCTTGGGGCAGAGGGTACAAAGGGACGTGAGAAAAGTCAATTCGCCTCAGGGCTTCCTTCTGCACGGGGAGCGGGGCAGGGCGGTCTGGCGGAGCAACGCGACCTCGTCGGCGGTGAGCCGGTACGCCTTCAGGATCAACTCGTCCACCTCCCGTTCCAACCGTAGCGCCTCCACCCGATTCGCCCGCAGCCTCGCCGCCTCCTGCTCGAAGGTCTGGCGCAGGTGCTCGAGCGTGGCCGGGGTGGCGCGCTTCAAGCGCTTTCCCAGAGAGTGTCGGCGACTTCGCGGGATGGCCTTCGAGATGTACACACAACATACTGTGGTTGATCTTCCCAAGATATTCTATATGCTGTTGACAGGCCCCTTGAACTTGATTATATATGGCTCCGATATGGTGCTAGAGTGATGCCACTCTGGCGCCATTCCTGACGGATTCTCGAACGTGGCTATGTCGCCGATGGCCTTGGAGCTTTTGCCCGCAAGGGTCAGAATGAAATACGAAGTAGCTGAGCGGCACCACGCTTGCGCCATACTCAAAACGGACTTCCCGAACGAATGGAAAGACTTGCTCGATGCCCTGGATCACATCCGATTGCCAAAAAGCCAGATCCTGACTCCAGGGGGAAGTAAGTCACCGATCAGTCATGCGATCAACGGGTTTTTTGCAAGGCGGGGATGGCAAGAGAGAAGTTTTAAGATTCAGGTCACTGTGGATGATTGTAAGCTCCCCCCAATTTGAGACAAGTCAGAAGGAGAACGTTCTGGCACAATAGCCCCCCTAGCCAGGAGGTTCCCATGCGTCAGTCGAAGTTCACCGAGACCCAGATCGTGGCCATGCTCAAAGA